>NZ_JBANBA010000006.1:0-155136 GCF_059803475.1 Bradyrhizobium sp. UFLA05-89
GAGCAACATCGTCGTCTCCAGGTTGAATGGATTCAGCAACCTCAGTCTGGCCTCAGACCCGGTCGCTATCCACTCCCCATGGAATCTTCGCTGCGCTCGCAATGACGAAGTGCGAGCAATAGCACCCGCTATCGCAAGTCCAGAACGCGTTGCTATGCACTTCGCGCTGCAGCGAGAGCCGGCGATCTACCGGCAGGACAATCCGGCATCGATCGTGGTCCAGAAGCCGCAATGTTCCGGTGCAGCCATCGGCGCGCCGGCGTGGGCCTCAAAGAGCAGGATCGCGATGGTGAAGACGACCAGTGCGGAGGAAAACAGGAAGAAGCGGTTCATCATGATGAATGGCGTTTAGCTGACATCATGGTCGAACTATGACCGGCGACGCTGAATGAAACCTGAAACCGGCGCGTTACACGATTCGTAGCTCTACGCTGTCGGCCATGACGACCTGTGCAGGGCGGTGCTCGATGCGGGGCTGTCCGCTACGACGTTGTTCCTCGGGCGGCCCCGCTTGGGGAACTGCCGGCCCGCCCTCCCCTCACCGCGCCAGCCATTCCGCGACCTGCTTCTGCGAATCCGCGCGGGCCTCGGTGTCGGTTCCGACATGGCCGCGATCGGGCGTTGCCACGTCGGGGCTGGTGGCAGGCGCGTGCAGCGGGAGGTTGGCGCGGTCGAAATCGTGATAGGCGCCGGGATAGACCACGATGCGTGCGAGCGCGCTGCGGCCGTAGGCGCCGTCCACCATCTGGCGGCAGGCCGGCGGCGAGGAGATGTCATCCTTGCCGCCGATCAGGAGCAGAGTCGGCACGCGCGTGCTCCAGCCGAGCCCCGCCGAAATGCGGCAGTCCGGATAGAACGCGATCGCGGCGCGAAAATCCGGCGCACCATCGCGGCCGGCGTTTTGCGGGCGCACGGCCCAGAGCAGCGCGCTCGCACCATTGGCCCAACCGATCAGGCTGACGCGATCGCGCGCGACCCAGGGCTGCTTCATCAGCCAGCCGCGTGCCGCCGCGATGTCGGCAACGCGCTCGCGCCGCGCCTTGACGTGCACGTCCTTGACGCGGCATTGCGGCCCGACTTCGCGCGAGCCGTAGCTGTCGGGCCAGAGCACCGCGTTGCCGGCCTTGAGCAGTTGCTCGGTCCAGTCGCGGTAGCGCGGCAGCACGGGATCGGAATGACCGCCAAGGCCGCCGCAGCCGTGCAGCGCGATCACGGTCGGAAACGGGCCATCGCCATCGGGCTTGTAGAGCTGCGCGTGCAGTGCTCCCGAGCCAAGCGGAATCTCGATCGCCTGCGGCGCGGGCGCGGCGCGCGCGACCGACATCAGGAGCATTGCGAAGAGAATGGTGAACGGAAGGCGCATCGGAGACTGCCGGGTCATGAGCGGACCGGGACCAACGATCCTTCGCCGCAAAATTATCACGCGGAAATGCCTGCAAAACATCACAAATCGGTGGGTTTAACGGGCGGACAAGCGACCCCATCTATGCTAGATTGAAATCAACCAAATCACGCCCCTCACGCGGGCTTCCACGGAGACGATCGACCGTGCTGAACAAGTTCGGCCCCTCGGGCCATGGCGAGGCGCAGGTGCAATATCTGGACGGCGATTTTCGCGTGATCTCGCCGGGGACTTATGTGCGCTGCGCCGTGACCGACACGCGGATCCCTCTCGACGAGCTGAAATACTGGAGCGTCGACCTGCAAGAGGCCTACGCCCAACCGACCGCCGTGCTGCAACGGCATTTTCCGCGCGCGCTGACGTCGCAGGAGTGATGGCCGCGCTGGCGGCGACGGCGATGGACGACAGTTCACGCGAATTCTCCCGTTCGAGCCTGCATCGATAGGCAGCATTCGATGAATGGCGGCTGAATGGGGATTGCGCAGGGTGGGCAAAGGCGCGCAGCGCCGTGCCCACCATCTTTCCCTAACCGAGACAGAAAGTGGTGGGCACGCTTCGCTTTGCCCACCCTACAAACTGCAATTCAGCGCCCGCTACAAACTGCAATTCAGCGCGCCGCGAACCTGCTCTCTCTTGCCCTGAACAGGCGGTCGCTGACGAAACGGCGCAGGCCCGGCATATCGTCGAATTCGAGCGTGACGGCGAACGACACGATGTCGGGGCTGAGGCCCGCCATGCCGCGCAGGCGCGCGAGGTCCTTCTCGGTGGTGACGAGCGTGAGCTGCTCGCGTCTTGCCTCATCCACCATCGCATCGATCTCGGCCTTCGAGAACATGTGATGATCGGCGAAAGGATGCGCGCGCGCGACGTCGATGCCACTGGCACGCAGCGTCCGGAAGAAGCGCTCGGGATCGCCGATTCCGGCAAAGGCGAGCACCGGCTTGCCGAACAGCCGCGCGACCGATACAGCCTCCGGCTTCAGACGCGCGCGCAGCACCGGTTTTCCGCGCGCGGCGATTTCGGCGGCGATGCCGTCCACGGCCTGTCCGTCGCCGATCAGAACAAGCGCGTCGGTGCGCGACATCTGCATCTTCAGCGGCGCGCGCAGGGGCCCTGCGGGAAACACCTCGCCGTTGCCGATCCCGCGCACGCCGTCGATCACGATGAGCGAGGCATCCTTCTGGATGCGCGGATTCTGAAAGCCGTCGTCCATCAGGATCACGGTCGCGCCCTGCGACCTCGCAAGCGCAACACCACTGATGCGGTCGCGCGCCACCGCGACCGGCACCTCGCGCACCATCATCAGCGGCTCGTCGCCGACATCGGCCGCGCTGTGCCTGGCAGCATCGACTATCACCGGGCCCTGCAAGCGCCCGCCATAGCCGCGGCTGAGCACGACCGGAGCTTCGCCGAGCGCGCGCAAGAGTTTGGTCAGGGCCAGCACCGTCGGCGTCTTGCCGGCGCCCCCGACATGATAGTTACCGACGCAGAGCACGGGAATGCCGGCATCAAAGCCCTTGCGCATCATGCGGCGCTCCGCGACCGCGCCATAGAGCGCACCGAGCGGCCGTAAAAGATGCGACTTGAACGAACGTGGCCGGTACCAGAAGGCCGGCTCACGCATTGGCGGCTCCCATCTCGAGCCGGAGCTGAAGCAGATAGGGTTCGAGGGCCACGAGCGTGCGATCCAGCGCGCCGCCGAGCTGCTCCACCACGCCATGGCCGGCGCGCTGCATCTTGTCGCGCACGGCGGGATCCGCGAGCAACTGGCCGAGCTGCTTCACCAGCGCCTCCTGGCTGTCGGCGACGCGCGCGCCGCCGCTTTGGTCGAGCGCCTCATAGAGCTCGCTGAAGTTGGAGACGTTCGGCCCGTGGACGATGGCGGCGCCGAGCTTGATCGCCTCGATCGGATTCTGGCCGCCATGCCCGATCAGCGATTTGCCCATGAACACGATCGGAGACAGGCGGTAGAACAGGCCGAGCTCGCCCATGGTGTCGGCGACATAGATGTCGGTCGCAGCCGTCGGCAGCTCCTCGCGCGAGCGCTGGCCCGGCTTCAGGCCCGCGGCCGTGATCAACCCCGATATCGACGAGCCGCGATCCGGATGACGCGGCACGATCACGGTCAGCAGCGAAGGAAAGAAACCAGTGAGCGTGCGATGCGCCGAGATCAGCATCTCGTCCTCGCCCGGATGGGTCGAGGCCGCGACGATGATGGGACGTCCCCGCGTCACCGCCATCAGCCGCTCGAGCTTTGCGGGATCTGCGGGCGGGGCCGGCACGTCGAGCTTGAGGTTGCCCGTGATCGCGACGTTCTGGCTGCCGAGCGCGGCAAAGCGCTCCGCATCGGTCTTCGACTGCGCGAGGCAGATGTCGAACTTGGAGAGCAGCGCCGAGATCGTGCCCTGCACCCGCCGCCAGCGCGGGAAGGAACGCGGCGACATCCGCCCGTTGATCAGGACCATCGGCACGCGCCGCGCGGCGCCCGCCAGAATCAGGTTCGGCCACAGATCGGATTCGATGAACAAAGCGAGCGACGGCTGCCAGTGATCGAGGAAGCGCGCGACATAGCGCGGCGAGTCATACGGCACGTATTGATGGATGACGTCGGGCGGAAAGCGCTTGGCCACCATCGCGGCCGAGGTCACCGTGCCCGATGTCAGCAGGATCCGCAAATTGAGGTCGCGTAGCCGCTCGACGAGCGCCGCTGCGGCCAGCACCTCGCCGACGCTGGCGCCGTGGATCCAGACCAGCGGGCCATGCGGCCGCACGTCCTCGCTGAGGCCGCGCCGTTCGCCGACGCGGGCCGGGTCTTCCTTGCCCTGCTTGAGCCGGCGCTTGATCAGCGCAGGCGCGAGCGGCACCAGGCCGGACGACAGCCGCTGGTACATCCGCAGCGTCATCGGCAGCGAATTAGGCATGGTCCGGTTCCGGGCGGCCGAGTTGGGCATAGGCGAGGCGGGTCGCTTCGTTCAACGTCTCCTCCAGCTCCTGCCGCAGCGCCTCCATGGTGGCGGCGTCGGCGTCCGGAGGGACGTTGATTTCCTTGATGCCCACCAATGCGCCTCGCCCAAATGGCAAATTGATGGTGGTGCGATCCCAGTTCTTGAGCCGGATGAAGCGGCTGGTCGCCATCGCGAAAGGCATGATCGGCCGCCCCGATTCCCGTGCCAGCATGATGATGCCGAGCCCGGCGACGCGCGCGCGCTTCGGGACATCGGCCGTCAATGCCACATTATAGTTGTCCTGGAGCGCCTGCACCATTTCCCTGAAAGCGCCGACGCCACCTTTACGGTGGAAGGCGCCGCCATGGTCGCCGGAGCCGCGGATGGTGCCGATGCCGAGCCGCTCCACCGCGATGGCGTTGAACTCGCCGTCGCGATGCCGCGAGATCAGCACCTTGGCCCGGTAGGACTCCTTGTTCTTGATGAACGGCGTCAGGAAATGCTGACCGTGCCAGAAGGCGAAGATCGCCGGGATCCGTGGCTCGACCTGGCCGTAGACGTCTGGCGGATCGAACGTAAACTTGTTGGTCCGCCAGACCAGACGCAGATATTCGGCCGCCAGGAAACCGGCGGCACGCTGAACGAAGCTGCTTCGCAGCGTATTGCGAAGCAGTCTCTTCAACGCGCCGGCTTCGGTTCTTGACCCGGGTCGAGCAGCCGGTGGAGATGGACGATGAAATAACGCATCTGCGCATTGTCGACCGTGCTCTGCGCCTTGGCCCGCCAGGCGGCGTGAGCGGTCGCATAGTTCGGGTAGAGGCCGACGATCTCGACGTCGTCCAGATTCTTGAACGTGTTGTGTTCGAGGTCGACGAGCTCGCCGCCGATGACGAGATGGAGCAGTTGTTGCGGGGCGCTATCTGACATGGGTTCTCTTCCTAACGGGCTGCCCGGCAAGCAGTGATCGATAAGCACGACGGACGCGCTCAGGGCAAGGGGCGCTTTCGAAAATGTGCGACAATGTTTGCATGACGGTCGCGGCCCGCGGCCACCAGCACCCCGTGCGCCACTTCCCGGCGATTATAGAGGAGGGGATCTCCGGAGAGGTCGCTCATCCTACCATCCGCTTCCTGCACGATCAAATCGGCCGCCGCAAGGTCCCAGTCATGGCTGTTGCCCCCCGCAAAAGCCGCATCGAGCGCGCCATGGGCAACCCGGCAGAGGCGGAGCGCCAGCGAACCGATTCGCGGATGCAGCTTGATCTCGCCCAGTGACGGCTTGAGGCGCTCGACCAGCGGCTTCGGTCCGGCAACCCGGGAGAAATCGAGCTCTGAGCCTTCCGTCGCCCGCACCGGCACATCGTTCAAGGTCGTGCCGCGTCCGCGCGCGGCGAAGAAGAACTCGCCGCTCGTCGGCGCAAAGACAGCGGCGAGAATGGGCGATGCATCCTCGACCAGGGCCACGCTGACGCACCAGTCGTCATGACCATTGAGATAGTTGCGCGTGCCGTCGATGGGATCGACGACCCAGACCAGCCGCCGCTTCAGCCGCGTCTCGTCGTCGGCGCTCTCCTCCGAGAGCCAGCCATAGTCAGGTGTCGCACCGCGCAGGCGCGCCTCGAGGAGATCGTTGACGGCGATGTCGGCTTCGGAGACCGGCGAGGAGGCGCCCTTGATCCACTTCTTCAGCTCGGTGCGGAACATCGCATGAGCGAGGCTCCCTGCTTCCCGCACCGTCTCCTTCAGCAGCGCCGCGTCGCGTGTCAGGATGGTCTCGCCGATCGTGCTCGCGTCAACGTCCGCCAAGCGTCAGACCCTCGATGCGCACCGTGGGCGCATTGATACCGTAGCGGAACTCGAGATCGTTGGCCGGCTGCATTGATTTGAAAATCTCGAACAGATGGCCCGCGATCGTGACCTCGCTGACGGGATAGGTGGTCTTGCCGTTCTCGATCCAGAAGCCCGAGGCGCCGCGGCTGTAGTCGCCGGTGACGCCGTTGACGCCGGAGCCGATCAGGTCGGTGACGTAGAAGCCCTGCTTGATGTCGGAGATCAGCTCGGCCGGCGTCGGCGTTCCCGCTTCGAGATGCAGATTGTACGGCCCCGGCGAGGGCGAGGAGGAGACGCCGCGATGGGCGTGGCCGGTGGTCTGAAGCCCGAGCTCGCGCGCGGTCGCGCAGTCGAGCAGCCAGGTCGTCAGCACGCCCTCGTCGACCAGCGCCTGGCTCTTCACCGCGACGCCCTCGGCGTCGAAGGTCTGCGAGCGCAGGCCGCGCTTGCGCAGCGGATCGTCGATGATGCGGATGTTCCTGGCAAAGAGCTGCTGGCCGAGCTTGTTCTTCAAGAAGCTGGTCTTGCGCGCGATCGAGGCGCCATTGATGGCGCCGACGAGATGGCCGACCAGCGAGCCCGCGACGCGCGGATCGAACACGACGGGTACCTTGCAGGTCTCGACCTTGCGCGGATTGAAGCGCGCCACGGTGCGCTCGCCCGCGGAGCGGCCGACCGTTTCGGGCGACAGCAGATCGGCGGCATGCGGCGCCGAAGTGAAATCGTAGTCGCGCTCCATGCTCGTGCCTTCGCCGGTAATCGCGGTCGCCGAGATGCCCTGGCTGGAGCGGAGGTAAGAGCCTTGGAAGCCGGTGCTCGTCACCAGCACCATGCCGCCGATGCCGGCGGAGGCCGACGCGCCGCCGGATTTCGTCACGCCTGTCACGGCGAGCGCGGCGGCTTCGGCTTCCAGCGCGCGCCGCTCGAGCTCGGCGGTGGCGGGCACGTTGGGATCGAGCAGGTCGAGATCGGGGAAGTCGCGCGCCAGCAGCGCGGGATCGGCGAGGCCGACATATTTGTCGAGCGGGGCGACCTTCGCCATCGCAACCGCGCGTTCCGCGAGCTTGGTCACGGCGTCGCCGCTGACGTCATTGGTCGAGACCACCGCCTGGCGCTGGCCGACCAGCACGCGCAGGCCGACATCATCGCCCTCGGAACGCTCGGATTCCTCGACGCGGCCGTCGCGGACCTCGACGCCCTGCGAGATGCCGCGCACGGCGACGGCATCGGCCGCGTCCGCGCCGGCACGCTTGGCTGCCTCAACCAGCCGCTGCGCGAGATCTGACAGCGCGGATTGATCGAAAAGGTCGCGGTTGGCCTTGGACGAAAGCGTCGAGCTTGCGGATGGTGAAGCGTTCACGAACGAAATCCTGTCGGGATTGGCGGTTTCGAAGCCAGTTGCGGCCAAACCAACCAGATGTGCCCAATTGGAGCGGACTTCAAGCATTTTCAGGTCACGAAAAGCTCAGATTCTCGCCTTTCGCGCAACGTCCCGTCAATCATGCGCGCCAAGGTCTTGTCAATCATGCTGGGCGGTGACGCCTCCTTAACCAGCCTTTTTAAGCCGTTTCAGCAACCTGTCGCGCTAAGGTCCTCGCATCGACCGGGAACATAATCCCGGCGGGGAGACTTACGAGCCGTGAGGCGTCAAACAGCAACAAGCGGGGCCAATCCCGCCGGGTCGAGCCGCTCCTTGCGGCTCGACCCTCTTTCTCTGCCGGTCCGTTTCGATGCGCATGATCCGCGCGCCGACGGCCACGTCAGGCACATCGAGCTTCATCGCGAACGCGTCGTGCTGCGCCGTGCCGTGCGCGGCATGCAGATGGCCGTCAATGTCCGCGTCAGCGATTTCATCGGCATTGCGCTACGCGGCATCGACGACGCGCAAATGCTCGTCCTCGTGCATCGCGATCCTTCGCTTGCCGTTCCGCTTCTCGTCAGCGCCGACGCCGACGAGATCGCGAAGGCATGGACGATGTGGAGCGAGATCTTCGCCCTGCCCCAGCTGGACGAAGCCAAACGCGATCCCGCAGCCCGGCGCCGCCGCCGCAACGCGATCCGCGATCGCCGTCCGAAATTTCTGGTACGCCGGCGCGCCGGCGTCGCGCGCGAGCTGCCGGTCCATCGCGACGAGCGCGAGATCATCGCGAGGAATTGACGGTGCCATAGGGTGGGCAAAGCGAAAGCGTGCGCACCTCTTCTGTCGCAATCGTGGAAAGATGGTGGGCACGGCGCAAGCGCGCCTTTGCCCGCCCTACGATGCCCGCATCACCGCGTCGGCAAGCAGCCCCGCAAACAGCAGCAACCCCGCATGCTTGTTCGACTTGAACAGGCGAAGGCAGAGCGCCCCGTCGCTGATGTTCAACCGCTTGACCTGCCAGGCCAGATGCGCGGCAAAGGCGGCGAGCCCGAGCCAGGCCGGCCAGCGTACGTCCGCGGAGGCAAAGGCGACGCCGATCAGCATCACCGCGAGCCCGTAGAACATGATCAGCGCCTGATGCGTGTGCGCGCCGAACAGGCGTGCGGTGGACTTGACGCCGATCAGCGCATCGTCTTCGGCGTCCTGATGCGCATAGATCGTGTCATAGCCGATCACCCAGGCGATCGAACCGGCGTAAAGCACGAGCGCCGTCGGATCGACGCGCGCGAAGGTGACGGCAAAGCCCATCAGCGCGCCCCAGGAGAAAGCGAGGCCGAGGAAGACCTGCGGCCACCAGGTGACGCGCTTCATGAAGGGATAGATGGCGACGATCACGAGAGAGGCGATGCCGGTCATGACCGCAAAGCGGTTGAACTGGAGCAGCACGATGAGGCCGACCAGCGCCTGCGCGACCAGGAAGGCCAGCGCCTGCTTCACGGTGATTTGTCCCGCGGGCAGCGGCCGCGAGCGCGTGCGCTCGACCCTGGCATCGAGGTCGCGGTCGGTGATGTCGTTCCAGGCGCAGCCGGCGCCGCGCATGACGAAGGCACCGATGAAGAACAGGACGATCGTAAGCGGCAGATGACGAACATCGCGTGCGATGCCGGCGGCCAACGCCGCCGACCACCAGCACGGCATCAACAGCAGCCAGGAGCCGATCGGGCGATCGTAGCGGGACAGCCGCAAATAAGGCTGCGCCCATTGCGGCGCGATTGTATCGACCCAGTTGCCGGTGGAATCGGCAACGCGGGCGGATGCGCTAGTGCCCGGTTTTCGAAGTTCGTATTCCATCGCAATGCATTCCGGTACGAACTTCGAAAACTATAAGATCACTCGCTAGAAATCATAGTTCACGTGCCGCCGATTTGAAGTTCCGATGAGGTCTCGCGGCAAGCACCGTAGGAACTTCAAATCCGCGGCACACGCCTCATCGGGTCAGGACGTTGCCGTTGAGCGTGTCGAAGGTGTTGCCGCCCTTCTTGGCGGCGTTGGCTTCGGGCGCCGACCCGGAGCCCACCACTTCGCTCAGGGATGGGCCGGCCGGCCCGCGCTGCTTGATCTGCTGCGCCACCTGGCAGACCTTGTTCTGCATGCCCTCGCTGTTCTTGTGCCCGGCCTTCAACTGCTCGCTGATCTGCTGAGGAATTCCGCATTTGGCGGCGTTGGCCTCGACATATCTCATCATCTTCACTTCGGCCTGGACGAAACTGCCAATCAGCTTGCAGGCCTCATCCGGCGGCGCATGGCGATCGCTTGCGGCTTTGATCAGCTTGCCGCGCTTCTCCGTCTCGTCCCGCAGCGCCATGAAGGCCTTCATGCACTGCTCGGCGCCGGCGCTGGGCGCGCTCGGCGACGCGGCGCTGAAGCCGCCCCCGCCGACCGGCGGGGCGCCATTGGTCGGGAACGAAGCCTGCGGTGGGGCCCCGATGCTGGCGACCGGCGCGCGGCCGTTGACCGGCGGAAAAGCGGAATCGTTCGCGGGGGCCGCAGCCTGGCCGGGCAGCGGCGCGGGGAACGCGCTCTGCGCCTGGACGCTGGCCGCGCCCATCGCCACCATGGCGGCAGTGATCGGAACCATCAAACGACGGATCATCAAGGCTGTATCTCCGGCAGGATCCACAGGGGGGGGGTGGCGCCTTCCCAATTGAAGCGCAACCGGCGTTTTCGCGCTTTTACGATTCCTGCCGGACCTTAACAACCCGTCGAATAGGGCAAGAGCGCGGCGCGGGGACGCACGCTGAAGGCAATATTTACCCCCAAATCCCTGCTTTCGGTTAAGAACGCCGCAAACCGGACCCTGAACGCATGCCTTCCCACGACTTCCGTGCCCCCCGCCTGTTCGTCGAGGCCGACCTCATCCAGGACGCCCGGGTCGCGCTCGACCGTGACCAGAGCAATTACCTCGGCAACGTGCTGCGGCTTGGCGCCGGCGATCCCATCCTGGCGTTCAACGGCCGCGACGGCGAATGGCAGGCCGCGATCGAGGGCCGCAAACGCCCCGATGCCCTGGTGATCCTCCAGCAGACCCGCACGCAGGATAACCTGCCTGACCTCGCCTACGTCTTCGCTCCGCTCAAGCATGCGCGGCTGGATTACGTCGTCCAGAAAGCGGTGGAGATGGGCGCCTCGACCCTCCAACCGGTGGTGACCCGCTTTACCCAGGCCTCGCGCGTCAATGGCGAGCGCATGCGCGCCAACGTCATCGAAGCGGCCGAGCAGTGCGGCATCCTGAGCCTTGCGACCGTGGCCGATCTGGTTCCGCTCGAGCGCTTCCTCAGCCAGCGCGCCGCACAGCGGCTCCTGGTGTTTTGCGACGAGGCGGCGGAGACAGAAAACCCGATCGAGGCCCTGAAAACGGCGCGCGATGCGGCTCAGGGCATCGACGTGCTGATCGGCCCCGAGGGCGGATTTGCCGAGGAGGAGCGCGTCCTGGTGCTGCGCCAGCCCCATACCCTGCGCCTGGCCCTGGGTCCGCGGATCCTGCGGGCCGATACCGCGGCGGTAGCGGCCCTTGCACTCGTCCAGTCCGTGCTCGGCGATTGGGGCGGCCATCCCGGCTAGGTGACCATTAAGCCATTGGTCCATTGGAGGTCGAAACCGTCATCGGGCCATGCTAAGGGGCTGCGCCAACACGCGACCTCACCTTGCCCGCCCCGGTCCCGCCGGGACAAACGGACCTCATCATGACCGCGACTGCCACCTCAAATGCTGCCGGCTCCGCCGCCTGGGCGGATACGCTGCTGTTGTCGTTCGCGCAGGCCGGTTACGTCCACGCCGAGCCCCCGATTCTCCAGCCGGCCGAGCCGTTCCTGGATCTCTCCGGCGAGGACATCCGCAAGAGCCTGTACCTCACCACCGACCCGACCGGCGAGGAACTCTGCCTGCGCCCGGACCTGACGATTCCCGTGGCCCGCGATTACCTCGCCTCGGGAAGCGCCGGCGAGCCCGCGGGCTTCAGCTATCTCGGCCCGGTGTTTCGCTACCGGAGCGGCCGTCCGAGCGAGTTCCTGCAAGCCGGCATCGAATCCTTCGGCCGCCAGGACCGCGCCGCGGCCGACGCCGAGATGCTCGCACTGGCGCTGGAGGCGACCGCAGCCTTCGGCGTTCGCGACGTCGAGATCCGCACCGGCGACGTGGCTCTGTTCAATGCCGTGATCGACGCGCTCGACCTATTTCCGGTCTGGCGGCGCCGGCTGATCAAGGATTTCAATCGCAAGATCAGCCTCGAGCAGGATCTGGGACGCCTCTCGATTGCAACCGCCACCACCCGCAACGAATATGAGGGAGTGCTGGCGGCCCTAGCCGGCTCCGACCGCAAGGCGGCGCTTGCGCTGGTCACCGACCTGATGTCGATCGCCGGTACCACCAATGTCGGGGGCCGCACGACGGCCGAAATCGCCGACCGCTTCCTGGAGCAATCCACCCTGAAGAGCGGCGCCCTGCCGCCCGAGGCGCTGACCGTGCTCAAGCGCTTCCTGTCGATCTCAGGCAATCCGGATCAGGCGGTCGCCGAGCTGCGCGCGCTCGCCCTGGACACCAGGCTGGATATCTCGGCGGCGATCGACCTGTTCGAGAACCGCGTCGGCTTCATGGCCGCGCGCGGCATCGACGTGAAGGAGACGCGTTTCTCGACCTCGTTCGGACGCGGTCTCGACTACTACACCGGCTTCGAGTTCGAAGTGCATCACAGGGGCAATGGCGTTGAGCCGCTGGTCGCTGGCGGCCGCTACGACGGCCTGATGACCCAGCTCGGATCGCAGACGCCGATCCCCGCGGTCGGCTTCTCGGTCTGGGTCGATGCGCTCGCCACGATCGGCCGCAAGGGAGCTTAAGTCATGAGCGCGCCGTTCGTTCTGGCCGTTCCGTCCAAGGGCCGCCTCCAGGAAAACGCCGAAGCCTTTTTCGCCCGCGCAGGGCTGACGCTGTCGAAGGCGGGCGGTGCGCGCGATTATCGCGGCACCATCGCCGGCCTCGACAATGTCGAGATCGCCTATCTCTCGGCCAGCGAGATCGCCTCGCAGCTGGCCCGCGGCATGGCGCATCTCGGCGTCACCGGCGAGGATCTGGTGCACGAGAACATTGCGGATGCCGACAAGCGCGTCGCGCTGATCGAGCGGCTCGGCTTCGGCTATGCCGACGTCGTGGTCGCCGTGCCGCAGGCCTGGATCGATGTCCGCACCATGGCCGATCTCGACGACGTCACCACCGGCTTCCGCGAGCAGCACCACCGGCGGATGCGGGTCGCGACCAAGTTCATCAACCTCACGCGGGCGTTCTTTTCGAGCCACGGCATCGTCGACTACCGGATCGTCGAAAGCACCGGCGCGACCGAAGGCGCGCCTGCGGCCGGTACCGCCGAGCTGATCGTCGACATCACCACGACCGGCGCCACGCTTGCCGCCAATGGCCTGAAGATCCTCGACGACGGTGTCATGCTGCGCAGCCAGGCCAATCTGGTCGCCTCCAGGGACGCCGACTGGTCGCCGGAGGCGCGGGAGACGGCGCGCGTGATCCTCGATCACATCGCGGCCCGGGCGCGGGCAAACCAATACCGCGAGGTCCGCACCCGCTTCCGGCAGTGCGATGCACCATTGCTGAGCGAGGCCCACCGGAATTTCGGCGTGGAAGCGCCGTTCGGCGGGCCGACCTCGTCGGGGATGTTGACGCTGCACTGTCCACCCGCAAAACTCTATGCGCTGGCGAGTTTCCTGCGCGACCATGGCGCCGAGACCGTCTCGGTGGTCTCGCTCGACTACGTCTTCGACCGCGAGAACCCGCTGTTCGCCAAGCTCGAGGCGTTCCTGCGGCAGTGAGGCGCGGGGATCCCTTGGGGCGCGTTCAGCGTAGCGACAGCAAACGACAGCTACCATATGCCGTTCGAACGAGTTTTGAGTGCTCTGGAACCTTGATCGATGACGCTGGGCTCTGACGTTTCCGCCCTGACCACCACCGCAACGAGCGCCGCGGCCAAAGGGCTGTCGATTGTCGTGCCGGTTTATAACGAGGCGGCGGGCCTTGCCTCGCTGCACCAGCGGCTCTGCGATCTCGCCAGGACGCTGCGGGACCGCTATCGCCTCGCTTGCGAG
Organism: Bradyrhizobium sp. UFLA05-89; assembly: GCF_059803475.1. NCBI lineage: Bacteria > Pseudomonadati > Pseudomonadota > Alphaproteobacteria > Hyphomicrobiales > Nitrobacteraceae > Bradyrhizobium > Bradyrhizobium sp. UFLA05-89. The sequence continues at coordinate 13,683 of NZ_JBANBA010000006.1, forward strand.
GTCGTCTATGTCGACGACGGCAGCGCCGATTCGACGCTTGCGATCGCCCGCGCGCTGCCGGCCGACGCGATCGATGTGCAGGTGGTGTCGCTGTCGCGCAATTTCGGCAAGGAGGCGGCGCTGATGGCCGGCCTCGACCATGCCCGCCGCGGCGCCGTGATGTTCATGGACGGCGACGGCCAGCATCCGCCGGCGCTGGTGGAACAGCTCGTCGGGCACTGGATCGATGACGGCTACGACGTTGTCTATACCGCCAAGGCGCATCGCGACAACGAGCCGTTCCTGCGCCGGCTCGCCGTGCACGGCTTCTACGCGCTGATCAATTGGGGCGCCCGGCAGAAGATCCCTGAAGACGCCGGCGACTTCCGCCTGCTGTCGCCGCGCGCAGTCGCAGCGCTGCGGCAACTGCCCGAGCGCAACCGCTTCTTCAAGGGGCTCGCAAGCTGGATCGGCTTCCGCCAGATCCGCGTCGACTACGAACCCGCGGCACGCGCCCATGGCGTGACCACCTTCAATGCGGCGCGGCTGCTCGGACTCTCGATCGAGGGCCTGACCTCGTTCTCGGTGGCCCCGTTGCGCTTTGCCAGCCTGCTCGGCGTCGTGCTCGCCGGCGTTGCCTTCCTGTTCGGCCTCTCCATCCTCTGGGAGGTCTTCACCACCGGCAAGCAGGTGCCCGGCTATCCCTCGCTCGTGGTCGGCCTGATGACGATCGGCGGCGTGCAGCTCATCATGATCGGCATCGTCGGCGAGTATATCGGCAAGATCCTGTCCGAGCTGAAGGCGCGCCCGATCTACTTCGTCGCCGAGCACAGCGAGAAGCGTGTCGAGACCGGCAACGCCGACGACGCCTCGAGCCGGACGGCGGCCGAATGAACGAAGCGGCGAAGCCGCGGCGTATCTGGCTCTGCGCCGACGATTACGGGATCAGCGCGGGCGTCAACCGCGCCATTCGCGACCTCATCGAACGCAGCCGTCTCAATGCGACATCGGTGATGATGCCGGGACCTGCAATCGGTCGCAGCGAGATCGACGCGCTGGAAGCGTCTCGGACGAAAAGCTCGCGCTGCGCGATCGGATTGCATGTCACGCTGTCGGCACCGTTCCGCCCGCTGACCATGCATTTCCGCCCGCTCGAAGGCGACATGTTCTTGGCCTTCCCAAAGCTGCTGCGTGCGGGACTGATGCGGCGGCTCGACCGTGAGATCATTTACGCGGAGGTGAAGGCTCAGCTCGCGGCCTTCACACAGGCGTTCGGACGCGCGCCTGATTTCGTCGACGGCCATCAGCATGTGCAGCTCTTTCCGCAGGTGCGCGATGGCTTCGTCGCCGCAATCCGCGACGCCGCGCCAGAAGCCTGGGTGCGCCAGGGCGGCCGCGAGTTGCCGCTTGCACAGCGGCTCGGCTCGCCGAAAGCGCTGGTGCTGGATGTCCTGAGCGCGCAATTCCGCCGCCGCGCGCGGCAGGCCGGTCTCGCGTTCAACCCTGGCTTCGCTGGCGCCTATGATTTCACGCGCGACGAGACTGATTTCGGCAAGCTGATGGGCGAGTTCATCGCGGACCTGCCGGACGGCGGTCTCGTGATGTGTCATCCCGGCTTCGTCGACGAGACGTTGCGGAGCCTCGATCCAATGACTGATGTCCGCGAGCGCGAACACAGATACCTCGCAAGCGAGGCATTCCCTCAGCTCCTGGCAGCGAACAACGTGACATTGGCATGAAACCGCGGGCCGCAAGGGATCGGGCAGCTTGTCGCATACCGAAATTTAATCCGCGACCTACTGTTGGCGCCACAATGGAACCCTACATCTTCGGCGCGCTTGGTTCGCGCAAGGGAGATCGATCATGACGCCGCAAGAACGCCAGCTCGTCGACGAGCTTTTCGACCGGCTTTCCAAGCTTGAAAATGCACCGCGCGATCCGAATGCGATCGCCGCGATCAATGACGGCCTGAACAAGGCGCCCAACGCCATGTATGCGCTGGTGCAGACCGTTCTGCTCCAGGACGAGGCGCTGAAGCGCGCCAACGCCCGCATCCAGGAGCTGGAGGCCGCACATGCGCCTGAGCAGGCGCAGTCCGGCGGCTTCCTGGATTCCATGCGCGACACCCTGTTCGGCGGTGGCCAATCGCGCGGCTCGGTTCCGAACGTGCCGCAACGCGAGCAGCGACCGGTCTGGAACTCCGGCCAGGCGATGCAACAGGCCCAGCCGCCCGGCTACGGCCAGCCGCCTTACGGGCAGCAGCAGGGTTACGGCGCGCCGCCCTTCGGTGGTGGCGGTGGCGGCGGTTCCTTCCTTGGCACCGCGGCAGCTGCCGCGGCCGGCGTCGTCGGCGGCTCGATGCTGCTCTCCGGCATCCGCAACATGATGGGCGGGATGGGCGGATCGCATCAGGCTTTTGGCGACACCACGATCATCGAGGAGCGCGGTGGCGGCGGCAGCCCGTGGGGCGGCAGCAGCGACCAGTCCGGCGGCTCGCTCGCGCGCGATGCCGGCGTCAACGACATCGGCTCCAACCGCGGCCGCGATGATTCCCACCAGGGCCTCTTCGACCAGGCGTCGAACGATCAGAACGACGATCAGCAGGACTACGACGACGACAACACCGACATGGCCGACGACAGCGATTTGGGCGGCGATGACGACGGCGGTAGCGATTACGCCTAAGCAACGTCACCATCAAATGCAAAACGGCCGCCTTTCGGCGGCCGTTTTCGTTTCGCGGCTCTCGCGGCGATCACATCACCACGACCCTGGTGCCGACATTGACGCGGCCATAGAGGTCGATGACATCCTCGTTGCGCATGCGGATGCAGCCGGAGGAAACGTTGGTGCCGATGGTCCAGGGCTCGTTGGAGCCGTGGATGCGGTAGAGCGACGAACCCAGATACATCGCGCGCGCGCCGAGCGGATTTTCTGGACCGCCCTCCATGTGCCGCGGCAGGTCGGGACGGCGTGCGATCATTTCCGCTGGCGGCGTCCAGGCCGGCCATTCGCGCTTGGCCGTGATCGCCTTTACGCCCGACCAGGTGAAGCCTGGGCGGCCGACGCCGATGCCGTAGCGCAGCGCCTTGCCGTTGCCTTCGACCAGATAGAGGAACTTGTTGGGCGTATCGACGACGATGGTGCCGGCGCCTTCCCTGCCCTCGTAGGCGACAAGCTGTTTTTCGAACTTCGGATCGAACTGACGCGAGCGCGGATCGACGGCTTCCGCCTGCGGCACTGCGCCCTGCATCTGCGGCTCGCCCATCGGCGGCAACTGGCGCTGGTCGTAATAGGCCGGCTGCTGCTGATACGTCGGCTGCTGCTGCGGATAGTAGCGCTGGCCCCGCTCCTCGCCGCCGAACAGGAATTCGATGAAGCCGCCGCCCATGTTGGCATTGGAGGCGACGCGCACCGGCTGCGGCGGAACCTGCGGCGCATAGAGCACGGCGGGCGGATCGGATGGCACGGTGTTGTCGAAGGCGGCGGCGCGGTCGATCCCGGCAACAAAGGTGCATGCGCTGCCGAGCAGCGCGACAGACATTTTCTTGAACATCGACGTACTCTGTACTGTTTCGTCTGGTGCGTTCATCGCGGCAGGCTCAGACTGGCCCTTCGCGATGCGGCCCACTTAAAATCAAAAGCCGTTTGGTTTGGTAAACGGAAACCGTGTTTTGATTCACCACGTCGCGAACATCAGCCCCTTTTGCCCGCTAGCGTTTATTTTCGGTGAACGGCTGATACGCATGGTTAATCGCTGGTGTGCGCGCGAATTGCGAGCAATCGCAAAGCAGTTCCCGCCGTGAACGTCGTGTTAAATCCCTTCTGTCTACAAAGACCGCGTGAGTGAGGTGGGGGGAGTTCCAATATGGCTGTTCACCGCAAACGTTTTCGCGTCGAGGAAGCAATCGTCGGCGAGATGCCCAGTCCAGAGATGATCGACGAGGCTGCTCCGATGCACAGCGAGATCATGGCCGAGCTGCGCGCGATCCGCGCGCAGATGGCGCGCAACAGCCACGCCGGGCACGCCTCGCTCCCGCCGAGCGAAACCGTCATGGCCCAGGAAGTCGCCGACGCACGCGCGATGCTGGAGACCTACCGCGCCCAGATCGAACAGTGCGAGAAGCTGAAGGTCGAGCTCGACCTCATCCACGATGCCATCAGCCGAACCAAGCGCGAGATCGCTGTGCTGCACGGCAAGAGCTTCAACGGCGAGGAGATGGCCAAGGTCAATGGCGAGCTCGGCGCGGTGGTCGGCGGCACCGAGCAGGCGACCCAGCAGATCCTCGAAGCGGCCGAGTCGATCGACCAGGCCGCGAGCGCGCTCTCCAAGGTGGACTCGGTCGACCAGCAGAAGCGGCTTGCCGACGACATCCAGGAACGCGTCATCTCGATCTTCGAGGCCTGCAACTTCCAGGACCTGACCGGTCAGCGCATCAGCAAGGTGATGGGCACGATGAAGTTCATCGAGCAGCACATCAATGCGATGATGGAGATCTGGGGCGGCGTCGACGCGATCAAGGCCCACGCGCCGCCGATCATCGACACCCGCGATGAAGACGCCAAGCTCCTCAATGGCCCGAAGCTCGCCGGCGACGTCGGCCACGCCTCGCAGGACGACATCGACGCCCTGTTCGACTGACCGGACGGGACATAGAGAGAAGCAAAACGCCGGCGCCAAGCCGGCGTTTTTGTTTTCGAACCTCACCGCAAATCCAGACACCGGCACCCTCGCCCGCAAGGGGACAGGGGAGGAAGCGTGCCCGTGGTTAATCTCGCTTCAACGGCCTTCGCAGGCGCCGCATGGCGCATCCACGGCCCGTTTACGCATCGCGCCCTATCGTTTCTCTCAAGGACCAATCCATAGGGGGAAACCATGGGACATCGTACCCGGCCGACGGCCGCGGAAGACTTCGCGCCCGCCGATCTCTTGCAAGGACTTCTGGTGATCTCGTCGTTCGGCTTCTGGGCCGTGATGCTCGGCCTGATGCCGGTGCTGCTGTTTCGCGTCTGGCTCGCGGGCTGACGCGAAATAGTTAATCCGCGGTAGCGTCCGTGTTCCAATTGTGCGGGAGCCAGCGAGGCGGATGTTAAAACGTTTCTAGTATCACTCGCGCCCGCAAGCGAAGAACTCGCGGGGGGCGTTTAGTGAATACTCGAAATGATATGGCGCCTGGTTATCCGGCCGCCGAGCAGCAGGGCTTTACCACCGAGGACATCCTCTGGGCCGCCGGCATCTGGTCGGTGATCCTCACGCTGTCACCGGTGATCGTGTTCTACATGCTGATGGTGGCGTAGTGCTTGATCTCGAGATTCCGGGTTCGCCCTTCGGGCGCCCCGGAATGACAACGGAAGACCGAAAACGCAAAACGCGCGGGCCAACCGCGCGTTTTTCGTTGCCCAGGAAAAATGAACAATAAAAACTACGCGGCCTGCTTGTGCATTGCGCCGGATGCCGACGCCGTGCCACGGATTGCCTTGACTGAACGCTCGATCGCGGCCCACAGCCTTGCGATCTCCTGCGCGGCGCGGCTCTCCGCCTGATATTCCCGCGCGCCCTCGCCGTGGCTCAGCGCCATCAACAGATCCGAGCGGTTGGTGATCTGGCCGCCCCAGACCGGGGCGCGGAATTTTGCGAGCGCCTCGCGGGCGATGGTGACGATCGGGCTTTCGGCTTCGTCGCGGCGGGCGGGTGCGCCGTTGAGCACGACTGCGTAGGGCTTGCGCGCGGCGCGGCACATCTGGATGGTTTCCTGCACCGCGTTGACGTCGAACACGCCAGGCCGTGCCGGAATGACCACCATGGTTGCGTTCTTGATCGCGTCGTCGACCACGGCCGAAAGGTTCGGCGGCGTGTCGATCAACACCCATTCATAGCCGTCGCGCTTGGCAGCGGAGACGATGCCGCTGACCGAGTTGACGGCGGCCTTGATCGGCGGCTCGTTGGTGCCACGCAGCTTGTGCCACAGCGTGAGCGAGCCCTGCGGATCCGCGTCTACCAGCAGAACCTGTTTGCTCGCCTTGATCTGCGCGGCGAGATGTGCAGCAAGGGTACTCTTGCCCGAGCCGCCTTTACGCGATGCAAAAACAATAACGTTCATACCCTTGGCCTCCAGATTGACCCCAGGTCGCGAAAATGAATCAGCGCGCTGATTCGTGAAAGAAAAATTTACCGGGAGTTGCGTCACCGCCACGAAATAAAGGGCGTGTTGGCTTTTGAGTCACACTGCACGCGACGTCGTGGACATGAATTGCCATGAATGGCCGTTCGCCACGGCAAATCCTGCGTTTTTCAAGCAATCGTTCGGGAAGCGGCGGCACGCAACCTGCCCGAGCAAATCGATTCCCGACTCTTTTCGGCCGGGCGAAGGCGGAATTGCTGCATGGAGCTCGCCGAGTGACGCGTGAACAAAAGGAGTCCTTCGGCCAACATCACACATCATCACTGAGTCATTTTTACTCAGCCCGCCGCGAACTCCTTCCCCTCCTCCCATAGGGAGAAGTCGATTTGCGTCTGGCGATGCCCAGCATCGTCCGGCGCAAATCGGGTGAGGGATTGAGGTCCCACGAGAGAGTGAAACCCCTCACCCGCGCCTTCGGCGCGACCTCTCCCCATGGGAGAGGTGGAAAACGCGGCTCGCGGTTGGCGCCTCAGGTATCGTCGGCCTTGGGCTTCTTCTTGCCGGACTTGCTGCTCGCCGTCGTCTTCTTCGCGGCCGGCTTGCTCGAGATCTTCTTCCTTGCCACCGGCTTGATGTTGACGGGCTGGCCGGCTGCTGCCGCGTCGGGTTCCGGTCCCTGGCGGAAGAATACCGCGCACTGCGGCGAGAGCTGCGACTTTTTCTGGATCATGCAGGCGGTGATGGCATCGACGTTGGGCACGAACTCGCCGCACAACCGCATCGCATCGGGTGTGCAGGCCTGCTGCTGCTCCGGCGTATAGGCCTGGCTGGTGGCGGGCTGGACGGTGAAAGCCAGCGCGATCGCAGAGATCGCGGCAGCCAGGAACTTCTCGAAATGAAACGCCGGCATGATCCCCCCAATCTTTCCGAGTCGAAGGGAATAGTGGGTGAACGCTTCCGCGTTGGCAACCGAGCCGCGAGGCGAAAACCGCGAGCTGTGCGCTCCCTGCAACAGAAGACGCCAAGGCGATGCCTTGGCTATGGCGGAGCGCCCGGTGGGGCTCTTTCCAAGTGTCCCGTTGCGGAGACACGCTCTCCCCGGCCCTCTCCCGCAAGCGGGAGAGGGAGCGCCGCCCGCCTCCAACAAAAATCTCGAAAACAACCCCATGCAAAGTAGCCGGCGCGATCCGCGCGGACTCTTACGGATTTTACGAAATTCATTTGACACGTCGGGCAAATCACCGGCATTATGCCATCATCGACGGGTGTGGGGTGGTCAGCGGATATCCCCTCGAGGCGAGGACCGCATGGCTATCGTGTTGATCGTCGCGCCGGTGTTTGCCCTGATCGCGGCCGGCTATGTGGCGGTGCTGTTTCGCTTCGTCTCCGAGAGCGCACACAAAGGCATCTCCGAATTCGCCTTCAGCATCGCCATCCCCGCGCTGCTCTTCCGCACCATCGTCGTCTCGGAATTCCCGCATCTGAGCGCCTTCAGGATGTGGGGCGCCTATTACGGGGCGCTGGCAATCACCTGGCTCGCGGCGCTGGCGCTATCGGCCCTGCTGCGCGAGCGGCGCGAGGACCGCGAGGACGGCGTCGTGCTCGCGATCGGCTCGGTCTATGGCAACATCGTCATGCTCGGCATTCCGCTCACACTCTCGGCGCTGGGCAACGAGGCCGCGGGGCCGATGGCGCTCATCCTGTCGGTGAACACGCCGCTGCTCTGGCTCTGCGGCACGCTTCAGATGGAGCTGGTCGACCGCAAGCAGAAGGGCTCGGCGCTATCGATCATCCTGCCGGTGATTCTGGATCTTGCGCGCAACCCGATCATGCTGGCGATCGGTTTTGGCCTTATCTGGCGCCTCACCGGCTTCGGCCTGCATCCGGTCGTCGACAAGACGATCGAGCTGCTCGCGCAGGCGGGATCCCCGGCGGCGCTGATCGCGCTCGGCATCAACCTGTTCCGCTTCGAGATCAAGGGCGAGAAGCTCGGCATCGTCGTGATGTGCGCGCTCAAGCTGCTGGCGATGCCGGCGGCCGCCTTCCTGCTGGCAAAACTGTTGGGCCTGCCGCCGCTGGCGGCCGGCGTGGTCGTGCTGTTCGCGGCGATGCCGACCGGCGCGAATGCCTACATCTTTGCGGTTCAGTATCAGCGGCTGGTGAACCCGGTGTCGGGCGCCGTTGCTCTGGGAACGCTGCTGGCGGCGGTGACGTTGCCGGTGGTCGTGCTACTCGTCGCGCATCTGCAATAGCGGACCGAGCAAAAAATCAAAAGGCGCACACTCAGTGTGAGATATGTCACGGCCGTCAAGGTCGCCGGATCATATGCTGCGCCGAACCTCACAGCAGGATGCGGACCATGCAAATGCTCTTACACGATCATTTCATACAGAACTGGCCCATGCTGGCCGAGCTATCCCCGACGCAGGGGCAGCAGTTGATGGCTCTCCTTATGTGGATGTTCTCTTGGCTATGGGCATTGGGCGCCGCGGCCTCCATAACGTCATACCTGACTGTGTTCCAGCACCTGGATCAGCACCTGGCTCAGATGATGTTTGTGGGCTTTTTTCTTGTTGCGTTCTCCGTTGGATTGATGGTTATCGAAAGCCGGAGTGCTGGTCTCCATGCGGCGAGTGCAAAAGTTTCGAAGCAGCTCTCCTTGAGATTCAGCAGTCTGGCTTCAGCATGCATGATTGCCGGGCTGCTGCTATTGCTGATGACGTTCTCGGTGTGGGGGTACTTCCTGATGCATCCGCCTCACTAGAGCATGATCCGCGTGGAGGGTTTTCCGCCGCATTGAACTCGCGCCAGAGATCCATCCTCAAGTCAGCGCCAGATCAGCCAGAGCAGCGGCGCCAGGATGCAGAGGCTCAAGGCCACACCGAGCGACAGCCGGCCGAACCTGTGCAGCATCGACAACTGCGAGGGATCAATATTGGGCTGCAAATCCAGCCAGCGCCGAAAGCGCTCCAGCAGCCAGCCGAAGAGGTGAAAGAGAGCTTCGGCCAGCCGGATTACGAGTTCAAAGAGAATTTCGAAGATGAAGCCGGCCAGATCATCGAGGATGAGGTCGAACAGGATCTCCATGCACATTCACCGAGCTGTCGGCCCATCCACCGGGTCGCTGCTCGTACCTGACGTGGGGATCGAATGCGCATGGCGACAGAAGCTGGCGCTTCACCTTCCCGGGATCGTCCCGTGATGTCGGGCCAAGCTGGCATCAATCAAATGAGCGCGAAATCCTGAGCGAGTTGATTGACGGGCAAAGTGCTGCAGTGCACTTCCGCCTCGTCGTCCGATATCGCCCACCGGGCGTTCCTGCTGGCAAGGCTGTCCGGGCGCGCCAAACAGGTTAGGCGACTGCCGTCAACCTGCTGTCCGTTTCGCTGCTTGTGAAGAGTAGCCGTCTGCGAATGGCTTCCTCGACCAGCGCCAGTGTCTGCTTTGCTTCGCGGGCATCAGCCTCGGCCGCCTGTGCGCGAAACTCGATTGCCGTCAACTGATCTTGCTGAGCTTCGATACGCTTCTGGGCTTCCTCAAGAGCCATGGAGGCGTCTCTCAGCTTGCGCTCTGTGGTGGCTATGAGTTCGCGTTGCGCCCGCTCGGCGGCCTCAGCGCGAGCCTCCGTCTCGCGAACACTCTCCTCCATGCTGCGGAATAAATCCGCTGCCTGATAGACAAGCCCGAGAGCCCGAGCACCCGTGTTAGGCGAGGAGGACCTTGCAAACCCAAGGACAGTCTCTCCATCCGGTATTGATCTGCTGAAACCGCGCTGCGCCATCCAAATCAGCCCCACCGCGAATAATGTAAGGGGAGCAGGATGATGCACTTATGGTAAACGCGCGGTTAAGGGAGCCGCTGTCTGGCGCGGCTGCCGCGGAAGTTTAGACGGCCGCGTGTTTGCCACTGAGAACGAGGTGGTGTACCGGGTTCAATTCGGGCAACCGCGCTTTCCGAAGGCCGTCCCAATTGCGGTCAATTACGGCAATTGCGGTGACAGTGCACTTAATCGAACGCTGGTTCTTTCGCGCTTGCCGCAGCTCGGCTATCGCCTGCTCGGCCGAAGCGGGCGCATGGGCAGTCGTACCAGCCGCGCGATGAACGGTCGCCCAAGCGGCTTTCTGCCATTGGGCAATTTGTGCACTGTCACCGTAATTCCGCACCGTAATTCCGGGACACCGGGCTCATTCGGGCAACCCCGCTTTCCGAAGGCCCTCGGTCATCAACTTCGCGTTTGATCGCCCGCCGCGAGCGATCCACGAAGATATTGTAAAGGCGGGATTGAGCTCAAGCAGACGCGCCACCGCTTCACGCGCCTCACCGTCACGTCCAAGATGGGCGAAGGCGGACGCGAGAACGCAGTAAGCTCCCGAATGAGAGCGGTTCAGACGCAGGGCTTTTTTCGCTGCGGCGATGGCCTCGTCAAAATGGCGAAGCTCAATAGAGGCATACCCCATCCCAGCAAACGAATATTGTAGCCACGGGTCTACCGGGCTTACGCGCACGGCGCGCTCAAAGCTCGGGACCGCCTCCTCCAGCAGCCCCGCAACTCTATAGACATGGCCTCTGCAGTTCCATGCGTGAAATGAATTGGGGTTGAGCGCGACCGCCCGGTCGGCCATCTCGATCTCACTCTCACTATCGCCGACTGTGAACGCCGAGACTATGGCAGCCCATGCCAAGATGTCCGGATCACTATCGTCGACGCTCAATGCTAGGCGAAAAAGCCGAACTGCTTCCTTACGCTCGAATTGAGGATCGACGGCATAGCCGAGTTGGATGTTGAGATGGTGACAACCCGCTGCCAGCGCCGCGACCAACCCGAACCGAGGGTCCAGCTCCAAGGCGCGATGAGCAAGCCTTAGCGCCTCGGTCAAAGCTTCGGGTGTAGATAAGGAGAACTGCTGCAGAGCCCGCAGATAATAGTCATAGGCGGTGAGGTTCTCCGGTCGCCGCCGCGCCGCCATTGCCATTTCCGTTTGAAGCAATTTTGGCTGAATGGCCGAGACAACGGCGAGAGTAACTTCGTCCTGCAGAGCGAAAACGTCTGTAACGTCACGCTCGAACCTGTCCGCCCAGAGGTGCGCGCCTGTAATCGCATCAATCAACTGACCCGTGATGCGAACTCGCGCCGACGCCTTACGCACAGAGCCCTCAAGGACGTAGCGCACGCCAAGCCTGCGTCCGACCTCCTTTATATCGGCGGCTTTGCCTTTAAACGTAAAGCTTGAATTGCGAGCGATCACGAACAGCCACTTGAACCGCGAAAGCGCCGTAATGATTTCCTCAACCATCCCATCCGCGAAGTATTCCTGTTCGGGGTCGCCGCTCATGTTCTCGAACGGCAGGACCGCGATGGAAGGCTTGTCGGGCAACGGAGGCGGGCTCTCGCTCTCAGCAACTCGCGCAGGAGCAGCCTCTCGCGTTTCACTTGGTGCCCCCACCTGATAGGCCCTGATTGGCTCTTGGATGTTTTTGACCTGCTGAACACCAACGTCCACGAAGGTCATCGGCAAGACCTTGCGCACCTGATCGTATGTTACGCTGGAGATACACACGCCTCCCGGTTTCGCAATCGACTGTAGCCGCGCGGCAATGTTCACACCGTCACCGAAGAGGTCCCCAGCGCGTATCATTACGTCACCGATGTGGATACCGATGCGGAAACGTATGCAGCGATCAGGTGCGAGACCGGCGTTCGCTTCGGCCAAAGCGGTTTGCACCTCTACCGCGCAGTGCACGGCGTCCACAGCGCTTCCGAACTCCGCAAGGACACTGTCGCCTGCCGTGTTCGCTATGCGGCCCCCCTGGCTCCCAATGAACCGGTCTAGGATTGCCCGCCGTTCGGTCAGCCCTTTGAGCGTGCCGACCTCGTCAACGCCCATGAGGCGGCTGTAGCCCTCCACATCTGCTGCGAAGACTGCGACGAGGCGTCGGCTGACTGCCATAGGGTCTGACATGCGTGCCCCAATGCCCAACCTGTCGTGAGCAGTCTGGGCTCGGTGGCCCATCCCGTCAACTAAGGATGCCCTTGGTCACCGAACCGACTAAGGTCAGCTCGGGCACCCCGGCCAACCGCATGCCCTTAATGATGCGTCCGCACCCGGCACGGAACGTCGAATTATCGCTCCGTGCAGTGGTGGCATCACGAAAGCGGCGAATGGCGAAGCTCGGATCGAGCGCAAGTCCCGCTCGCACTGCGGCCCGCGCTTCCTCCAGCTCCCCGAGCAGCGCGAGCGTGGCCGCGAGACAGAAATGCACAACAGGATTATTCCGGTTTCCGTCGAGGCTCCGACGCAGCCAGACTACTGCTTCGGCATCGGCATTGAGGTGTATCTTGGCAACGCCAGCAATACCAAACCACTGGTTGACCAAGATGTCCCGAGGTGAGAGGCGGATTGCCTCGTTGATGTGAGCTTCGGTTTCTGCGCCTCGACCGAGAAGGAACTTGGCTATGCCGATTGAGGCATGAGCGGCGGCCAAATTGCGATCCAGCGCCAACGCCTGCTCGCACTCAGCGATGCCCCGTGACGCGCGCTTCGTATACATTTGCACGACGCCCCGAATTGCGTGGGCGGAAGCGTGGTTCGGCGCGAGGGATAGCGCTTTGGATACTGTCGTCTCTGCCACCGCAAGCCGCGCTGACCAATCGTCGGTCATAAAGTTAACTGCAATCAACACGTCGACCGCCGCTAAACCGACCATTGCCTCGATATTTCCGGGATCGAGCGCGATGGCCTTCTCGAAAAAACTGCGCGCTTGTGCCAAGTGATCAGGAGCCAGCCCCTTGTTGAACCAATTTCTACCCTGGAACACCAGGTCCATCGCGTCGGGATGCAATGAACGTTCGGCTCGGCGCGCCTCGGCGGTAATGAGTTCGGCATTTAGTGAGTTGGCTAGCCTCGAAACGATTTCGTCCTGCATGTCAAAAAGGTCGGCAACGGGCTTGTCAAAGCGCTCGGCCCAGAGGTGGTTGCCGGTTTCGGCGTCGACCAATTGCACATTCACCCGCAGGCGGCTGCCGCCACGTTGCACCGAGCCTTCGAGCACATAGCGGACGTTTAACTCACGTCCCAGCTTCTTTACGTCAACGGGTTTGCCCTTGAACGTGAAAGCGGTGTTGCGCGCAATCACGAACGCTCCATTGATGCGCGACAAGTCCGTGGTGAGGCTCTCCGTCACACCATCAACGAAGTAGTCCTGTGTCGGATCACCGCTAAGATTGGCAAAGGGCAGCACAACGATGGAAAGACGAGGAGCTGAGAGCGGGCTTAGCCTCGGTGTGGCCGCGCTGGAGCTACCCCGAACCACTGCATAAGCCCGCACGGGAAGGGCGATGTTTTTGAGGTTCTGCTCACCCAGGTCGGCGAACTCAACGCCGACCTTGCCACGGACATAGTCGTAGGCAGAAGACGAAATGCAGATGCTGCCGGGTTCCGCAATGCCTTCAAGCCGCGCCGCGATGTTGACACCGTCTCCAAAAATATCATGAGGCTCGACAATTATGTCGCCGATATTGATGCCCACGCGGAAAGCAATGCGCTCGTCTTCCGCATCGCCGATTGTAAGGTCGTTGATGCGGGTCTGAAACTGCATAGCAGCCCGAACGGCTTCGACTGCGCTCGGAAACTCCGCCAAGAACCCGTCCCCGGTGTTCTTGACAATCCGGCCACCGTGCTCGGCGATTGCCGGGGCGACAGCGCCCGCGAGGAGCGCCGTCAGCTTGGCATGCGTAGCCTCTTCATCTTTGTGCATTAGCCGCGAGTAGCCCGCCACGTCAGCCGCGACTATGGCTGCGAGCCTGCGTCCGACCCTGCCTGGATGCGCTTCGTCCATAGAACGCGATCCCGTTCGAGACAGGCATTATGTACGACGGAAGCGTCTATGAAACCACCGCGCGAACCTCTGACCTACCGGCCCGCCGAGGTTTGGGTTTAGCAAGATGCCCCGGTGTTCCCGTCCGGGTTGCGCACACGTTCCTCAACGAGAACAGAGAGCTACCTAGTTCGCTGCCCAGTGGGGCGCACAAAACGCGCTCAACGCTAATAAGACTGAGGCGCTGGTACAGTTGGGTGGGCTCGAACCACCGACCTCCTGTTCCACAGACAGGCGCTCTAACCAACTGAGCTACAACTGCATTTTTGCGCGAGCCGCCCTTGAGGCTGCCTGAAAGGCTCAAAGCGCCGAGGGGGCTGGACGGGCCGGAAACTAGGTGCAACCGCCCTGTTTGGCAAGGCCGCAGCTAGGCTAAAATCCGGCCTGAATCACCTTATTCCAAAACAAAACCCGGGCCGTGGGGCCCGGGTCTCTTATTCTTTGGGCATGATCTTGTCGGAAAACCGCTACACACTTTTCCGGATCATGCCTAACGGGGCCGATCGGCTTCAGGCGGCGGGCTTGTAGAACTTCGAGGCGCTGGCCTTGATGGGCTCGACGGTCTCGCTGGCGACGCGCTGGCCGAGCTCGGCGAGCTCCTTGGCCTGGGCCTGGAAGGTCTCGAGCTGCTTCCTGGTGTGGCCGTTCCAGAGCTCCATCGCTTCCGACGGCGACTTGAGGCCGAGCAGCTCCTGGGCGAAGTCCAGATGTGCGCTGGTGTTGGCCTTCGTGAATTCCATCAGCTTGGCGGTGTACTCGCCAAAACCCTTGTTGGCGGAGGCGAACACTGCCTCGATGGTGCCGTTCTGGCTCTCGGCAGCATCCTTGAACTTGGCGTAGCTTTCGCGGGCCTGTGACACGCCCTTTTCAGCGAACGCACGCATCTGCTCCGGGACCTCGAACGGAATGATCGAGGCGGAGAATGGATCAGTCGCACCTGTCATGGTTATCCCTCACAATGGTCGAAGAAATTGAGTGAGCCGTCTGGCGCCCGCCGGCCATGATGGCGGGACGGGTACGGTTAGGTGGAAACGCTTAAAACGAGATGGCTCGCCCAGCGCCTCCGGTTATCTACGGATATCATGTCAACATTGTGCGTCGCAATGCGACATCAGGTGCGACGCCGCAATTTAATCCCGGCCAGTGGTAGTTCCTGGCCGGGGAACCTCTGGTTGCAGGTAATTAGACCCCGCCACGAAAAAAAGTGCGCTCCCTCTCCCGCTTGCGGGGGGTGGGGTGAGGGTGTTTCCGCGTCGGGATTGTCGGAGAGCTGCGGAGAAATCCCTGGGCGGAGAGAGCCCCCACCCGCCGCGCTTCGCGCGCCGACCTCCCCCGCAAGCGGGCGAGGTGCACCGAGCCCGCGGCCCGCGGGAAGCGGAATCCATCGGGCCGCAGGGTACGCATGGATTCCGGGCTCGATGCTTCGCATCGCCCCGGACACCGCCCAAACGGCTTCAGTGCTTCGGCTTGGTCGCGTCGATGGCGGCGCGGCTGACGGCCTGGCCCATCTCGCTGGCCTGCTCGGCCAGCACCTTCATCTGCGCCTGCACATATTCGCCGTGCAGACGCATGATCTCGGACAGGTCCTTGGCGTGGATCAGCGACTGGGCGTAGTCGAGCGAGGCCTGCACGTTCCTCTCGGCAAAACCCAGCGCGCGGGCGTTGAGGTCCTTGGCGCCGGCGCGCATGGTTTCGCCGCGCTCCTCGATCGAGCCGGCCGCAGCCTGGGCGCCGCTCAGGAATTTCTCGAACGCATCACGCGCCTGCTTGAAGCTGGTCTCCGCCATGGATCGCATCTCCTGCGGAATCTCGAAACGTTCACGGGCTGGTTCGCTCATGCTGCCACTCCTGTTGTTTTGGTTTCGCCCTTTTGGGCTGCCGTTTTTTCGGAAGCGCCGCCAGCATGACCGGCGCGATGGCGGCCCGCTTCCGTCAGGCCCCACAGCCCCTTACTCACATGCAACGCGCGGGCGGGCTTGCGGGTTCAGCAAGATTAAGGTTATCGCGGCTATGGTCGCTCTTCGGGGCCGGCGGCCGTGGACCTGCCGGCGGCCGCAGGCAATACTAACCCTTTCTTAAGGCTGCCATTCCCGCAAGCCGCCCGACGGATGACGATCAAGAGCCCGCGTGACCCACCAGAACAAGCCGGTTGGATGAATAGCTCGGATTTCCAGTTGCGAGGCGTGGACGATCCGCGGCTGGCCGTGCACGCGACCTCTCCCCTGCCCGCTTGGCTGTGGTCGATCGACGGCACGCGGGTGGTCTGGGCCAACCCGGTCGGCGCAAAACTCTTTGGCGCGACGAACGCCGCCGATCTCGCCAAAAAGGTCTTCGGGCCGGCCGACCCGCACCGCCGCCAGGTCGCGCAGCTCGGCCAGCGCCTGGCGCCCGGCGGCGCGGTGCGGCTCGAGCGCCTGCGCGGCTTTGGCAGCACGCTCGGCACGCTGATGACCTGCGCCTGCGCGCGGCTCGAATTTCCCGACGGCAGCCACGCCGTGCTGGTCGCCGCGATGTCGTCGAGCGGCCGCGTCATGCCGCTGGTCGAACGTCTCCAGCACCTCGTCGAAGGCGCCGAGGTGCCGATGGCGGCATTCGCGGCGGACGGCCTGTTCATCGGCGCGAGCGAGACCGCGCGCACCCTGCTCGGCTTTCCCGATCTCGCCGCGGCGGGCCTCGACGAGGTGCGCGGTGCTGCGCTGGTGCAAGGCCGGGCCGAGACCCCGCTCGGCATCGGCCATTTGGTGCTGCAACGGGTTGGGATGGGAGCCGATATCGGTCTCGTCGCGCTGTACGAGCGGGGCGCATTCGAGGCTGCCCAAGTGCCGCGCCAAGTCATGCCGGATGCGGCGCCCGAGGCGCCGCCGGTCGGGCCCGTTCCATCTGCAGCGCCCAGGGCACCGGCGGTACCGGACTACGAGCAACCGGCGCTGGCCAACGAGGCCCCTGCCGAGTTTGCGCTGTTCGATGCCTTCGCCGAGCCGCTCGAAGCCGTGGCGGTGGAAGCGCCCGCATCGGTTGAAGATGCGGTTGATAACCCGGCCGAAGACATTGTGTCGCCCAAAGCCGAGCCGATCAGTGCGGCGATGGACCAGCCGCTCCCAGTTGCGGATGCGCCTGCCACGCCGCGCAATCAGCCCTTGCGCTTCCTGTGGCAGATGGATGCGGTCGGGCGGTTCGCGCTCGGGTCGGACGATTTCATCCGCCTGATGGGCACGCACACCGCCGCCGGCTTCAGCCGCCTGTGGTCGGAGATCTCAGAGGAATTTGCGCTCGATCCCGAGGGGCGCATCGCCAGGGCGCTCGCCAGGCGCGACACCTGGGCCGGCATCACCGTGAACTGGCCGGTCGATGGCGGCGAGCGCCTGCCGGTCGAGCTCGCCGGCCTTCCGATCTATGACCGGATGCGCAATTTCGCGGGCTTCAAGGGCTTTGGCGTCTGCCGCGATCTCGACGGGCTCAACCGGCTCGATGCGCTCAGGCGCTTCGAGCTGCTCACCGATCCGCCCGCAACGCAAAGCCTTTCGGCCGACACCACCCCGCCGGTCACCGAGCCCGTCACGGAGCCGGAGCCCGAGCCGCCGGCCGTATCAGAGATTCCCGAGCCGATTGCCGAACTGCCTGACCCCTTCATCGACGCGAATTCACAACAAGCCGATTTGGATAAGCAAGTGGAAACGCCCCCCAACGTCGTGCCATTCCGCCCGCTCGGCGACAACAAATCGCCGACGCTCACGCCCGTCGAGAACTCCGCCTTCAACGAGCTCGCCCGGCAATTGTCCGAGCGGCTCGAGCGCGAGAGGGACGCGGCCGCCGCCTCCGTCGAGCCGCAGGAGACGACGCAGGCAGTCGTCGAGGAGCCGCCTGCTCCGCCCGCAGAGGAGAGGCCGCGCGAACTGGCCGAGTGGCTGCTGACCGAGCCCGAGCCGCCGCCGCGCGGCGAGACCATGCGCGACCGCACGCTGCTGGATCTCGTGCCGACCGGCATTTTGATTTACCGGCTCGACCGCCTGCTCTACGCCAACCCCGCTTTCCTTGCGCGCGTCGGCCATGACAATCTGGGCGCGCTGGAGGAAGCCGGCGGACTTGATGCGCTCTACGTCGCGCCGGGTGTGTCATCGACGAGCAGCACCTCGGAGGCCGGCACGCCGGTGACGATCAGTGCGACCGACGGCTCCGACGCGACCGAGGCCCGCCTGCACACGATCGTCTGGGATGGCGACACCGCGCATGCGCTGATCTGCGCGCTGCCAGCGCCAGCGCCCGTCATCGCCGAAGCCGTCGTCGCCGCGGAAGAGCCTGGGCCCGCGTTCGAGGACGAGCCGGAGCTCGAAGCCGGTCAAGCCAATGCGGAAGATCTCGCCGCGATCCTCGACACCACGGCCGAGGGCATCATCATGTTCGATGCCGAAGGCAACATCCACGCCTGCAACCGCAGCGCCGAGGCGCTGTTCGGCTATGACGGCGAAACGCTGCTCCAGCAGAACCTCACCACGCTGTTCGCGCCGGAAAGCCAGCGCCTCGTCATCGACTATCTCGACAGCATCAGGAGCGGCAACATCGCGAGCCTGCTCGACCACGGCCGCGAGGTGCTTGGCCGCGAGCGCAAGGGCGGCGTCCTTCCGCTCGCCATGATCATGGGCCGCACCCAGCCCGATGGCCCGAACTTCTTCGCCGTGTTCCGCGATCTCTCCCAGAGCAAGAAGGGCGAGAGCGAATTGAAGCAGGCGCAGCGTCTCGCCGACGGCGCGGCGAACGCCAAGGCCGACATGCTGGCACGCATCAGCCACGAGATCCGCACCCCGCTCAACGCCATCATCGGCTTTGCCGAGGTGATGATCTCCGAACGCTTCGGCGCGCTCGGCAACGAGCGCTACGGCGACTACATGAAGGACATCCGCGCCTCCGGCGAGCGCGTGATCGCGATCATCGACGATCTCTCGGAGCTTTCGCGGATCGAGACCGGCAAGCTCGACCTCACCTTCGGCAATCTCAACCTCAACGATCTCGTCGAGGCCTGCGTCGTGGTGATGCAGCCGCAGGCCAACCGCGAGCGCATCATCATCCGCACCTCGCTCGCGCATGCGCTGCCCCAGGTCTCGGCCGATGCCCGCGCGCTGCGGCAGGTCGCGATGAACCTGATCGGCAATTCGATCCGGCTCGCGAGCGCCGGCGGCCAGGTCATCGTCTCGACCGCGCTCACCGACCGCGGCGAGGTCGCGCTTCGCATCCGCGACACCGGCCACGGCCTTTCCGAGCAGGAAGTCGCCGCCGCCATGGAGCCGTTCCGTACCCCGCCGCCGCTGGATGCCTCGGAAAGCGCCGAACTCAGCCTGTCCCTGATCAGGGCGCTGGTCGAAGCCAACCGCGCGCGCTTCAACATCAAGAGCGCGGCGAATACCGGCACGCTGATCGAGGTGGTGTTCTCCCCGTCGCTGACAAGGGCCTAGCGCGCGGGCACCGCCGCGCGCGGGATGGCCAGCGCGCGCCAACGGCTGCCGAGGAGCAGCGGGCCAAACGCGATCGCAAAACCTGCGAATGCCGCGACCCAGCCGAATGCTGCGACATGCAGCAACACCTCGCCATGCGCAGGCGAGACCACGGCACAGATGCGCGCCAGCGCCGCCACGACGATCGCCACATAGATCGCTTGCGTCGCGACGGAGGCCGTCAGCGCCTGCCCGGTGTGGCCGAGGGTTGCACGCGTCATCACCGCGAGCGTCATGGTGCCGGCCGCTCCCGCCATCCAGGCGTGGATGCCCGCGCTTGCCGGCAGCGCGCCGAAGCTAGCTGCCGCATGCAGCACGAAGCCGAGCGGCACGAAGGCGTAGCCGATATGCAGGATCAGCAGCAGCCGCTCGTGCGTGGTGCGATCGCCGGCCCAGCGCGCGAGGCGCAAAATGTGGAGCACGCCGACAAGCGCCATTGCAAGGCCGGTGAGCACACTCAGCGGGCTCGCGATCCAGCACACGAGCGCCAGCGCGCTCAGCGCGATCACGCCGCCGTCGAAGCGGCCGAACGGCACCGGCAGGCGGCCGGGATTCATCTTGACCAGCCAGTTGCGTGTGAAGCTCGGGATGATGCGGCCGCCGATCAGCGAGATGAGCAGCACGACCACGGCGATGCCGACGCGGATGCTGTAATCCGCGGCGCCCTCGATATGGGCCTCCAGGTGGAACGCGACGTTGCCGGCGAGCAGCAACAGCACGAGCATCACCACCGGCAGGTTGCGCCAGTTCTTGCCGGCGGCGATCTCGCGCAAGGCGGCGGCGACGACCAGCGCCAGGAATGCAGCATCGACCGCGAGCGCAACGGCCCAGCCGAGCCCCGCCGAACACGTCACTGCGATGCGGCCGGCAGACCACACGATGACCAGAACCGCCAGCGGCGCGCCCTGGATCGGCAGCCGCCCGGTCCAGTTCGGGATCGCCGTGAACAGGAACCCGGTGATCACAGCCGGCAGGAAACCGTAGAGCATCTCATGCACATGCCAGTCGCGTGGGGCGAACGCGGAGCTCAGCGACAGCTCTCCGTAGAACAGCGGCAACCAGACCAGGATCGACGCGGCGGCCTGGATCGCGGCCAGCAGGAAGAACGGGCGAAAGCTGTGGGCCAGTAGCGGCCAGCCTTGGTGGGTGCGGGTACGGGCGCCAGCCATATCGGTAAACTCCGGCTCAATCGGGCTTTGCACACAAAAATACCGGCGCTGGGGCGGCCAGTTTTGCGCTAACGCAAATTGCCGGCCGAATGGCGTGCAATCACAAAGTCCTGAAAGTCCGCGCCATGGAGGCAGAATGGCCAAGGTCGACCCGTCACTGGTTGCGCATTTGCCGCTGTTTGCCGGCTTCACGACCGAGGAGCTCGAGGAGATCCTGCGCGAGGCGCGCTCGTCACGTCATCCGAAGAACAGTGCGGTCTTCGCGCAAGGGGAGGACGCGCATTCCTTCTTCCTGCTGCTGCACGGCCATGTCCGCGCCGCCAAGACCACGCCGACCGGCGAGCAGATCGTGGTGCGCTACGTCGCGCCCGGCGAGACGTTTGGGCTGGCGATGGCGATCGGGCTCACGCAATATCCGGCGACCGCGACCGCGGTCGACGACAGCGTCGTGCTGGCCTGGCCGACCGGCGCCTGGCCGCGGCTGGTCGAGAGGTATCCCGCGCTCGCGACCAACACGCTGCAAACCGTCGGCACGCGCTTGCAGGAGAGCCACACCCGCGTGCTGGAAATGTCGACCCAGCAGGTCGAGCAGCGCGTCGCGCATGCGCTGCTGCGGCTTGCCAAGCAATCCGGCAAGAAGCTCGATCACGGCATCGAGATCGATTTTCCGATCAGCCGCCAGGACATCGCGCAGATGACCGGTACCACGCTGCACACCGTGAGCCGCATCCTGAGCGGCTGGGAGAGCCAGGGCCTCGTCGAAAGCGGCCGCCAGCGCATCATCCTGCGCGAGCCGCACAGGATCTTCGTGCTCGCCGAGCAGAGCGCACAGGGCGGGTCGGCGGGTTGATCACGCCGGCACGCTCTCGCACAGCGCGGCCAGGAATTTTGCGCGATCGATGCCATGCTCGCGGCAGGCATCGTCGACGGTGTGGAAGCAGGCGATCGGACAGCCGACGCACGCCATCCGGAATTCCAGGAACACGCGGATCGTGTGCGGCGCCGAGCGCATGATGTCGTCGACGAGATCGTCAGATCGGAAGGACATGGGCAACTCCGTTCCGATGAGACGATAGCGGCGCCGCCAGCAACCTCTTTGTCGAAGCGCAAGCTCGCGCCGGTTCCGTTGGCTCGTCACACCGCCCGGCTGTGAAGCTGCCTGGCGGCGTCCAGATGCGCGTCGAAGGCGGCAGCGACGCTGCGGACGAAGAAGCGGGAGTCCCTGGCGACCGCGAGCTGGTCGCCCTCGAGCCTGACCACGCCGTCGGAGATCAGCGTCTTCAGCCGCGGCGCGGATTGCAGCATGCTATCGGCCCGCGCGCCGTGCCGAGCGCAGATCGCGCCGAGATCGGCGCCGTAGTCGCACATGATGCGCTCGATGATGTCGGCGCGCAGCCGGTCGTCGCCGGTCAGCGCATAGCCCTTGACGGTTGCGAGGCCGCCGGCCTCGATGGCCTTCGCATAGCCGACGATCGACACCTCGTTCTGCACATAGCCTTGCGGCAGGTGGCCGATGGCGCTGGCGCCGAAGCCGAGCAGCACATCGCTTACGTCGGTCGTGTAGCCCTGGAAATTGCGGCGCAGAGTCTTGCTCTCGAAGGCCAGCGCCATGGCGTCGTCCGGCCGCGCGAAATGGTCGAGCCCGATCTGCACATAGCCTGCGTCCTTCAGCGCGTTGGCGATCGCGCAGGCCTGGTCGTGACGCGCCGGACCGTCAGGCAGGAACGCCTCGTCGATCTTGCGCTGGTGCTTCTTGAAGGTCGGCACATGGGCATAGCCGAACACCGAGAAACGGTCGGGCTCAAGCTCCAGGCTGCGCCGCACCGTGTCGAGACAGGAGGCGATGGTCTGGTGCGGCAATCCGTAGATCAGGTCGAAATTGACGCCCTTGATGCCGGCGCGCCGCAAGTTCTGCGTGACGGCGGCGGTCTGCTCGAAGGTCTGCACGCGGTTGATCGCAAGCTGCACGCGCGGATCGAAGCTCTGCACGCCGAGGCTGGCGCGGTTGACGCCACCAAGCGCCAGCGCGGCGGTCATCTCAGCCGTCAGCGTCCGCGGATCGATCTCGATCGCGATCTCGGCCGACGGCAGCACGAAGTACGCCTGCCGGATCGCCGCCATCAATTCGGTGAAGGCCTCGGGCGCCATGATCGTCGGCGTGCCGCCGCCGAAATGGATGTGAGCAACCTTGATGCGGCGGCCGATGGTGTCGGCCACCAGATCGACCTCGCGGCGCAGCGTCCGCTGATAGGCGATGATCAGATCGTCGCGGCGGGCGATCTGGGTGTGGCAGCCGCAGTACCAGCACATCTTCCGGCAGAATGGCACGTGCAGATAGAGCGAGGCGTTGACGCTGGCGGGAAGCTCGGCGAGCCATTGGCCGTAGGCCTCGGCGTCGACCATCTGCGAGAAATGTGGGGCGGTCGGGTAGCTCGTGTAGCGCGGCAGACGTTCGTCGCCGTAGCTCGCCGCCAGATCCGCTCTCATGTCCTGATCCAATCCTGATGTCGAGATCTTGCGGGATGCGCGCCCCGCAGCTACCTCAGGTACTTCCGATTTGGCCGGTCCACCTTGCGCTCGCTCAAAGTGCCGCGGAATTGGGGCATCGGAACTTTGCGCTCGCGCAAAGCGCGCATGGTGCTTTCGGCGCTAGCTGCGCGTCTCGAACCAGGGAAACAGCCGCCATGAACCGTTCCAGACTCGCACTCACCTGTGCGGCCGCCGCACTGTCGTGCCTTTGGTCGCAACCGGCGCTGGCCGGTGATGCGAGGCATGGCGATCTCGCCATCAGCATGGCCTGGAGTCGCGCGACGCCCGGCGGCGCCAAGGTCGCCGGCGGCTATCTCACCATCGAGAACAAGGGAGCCGCGCCGGAACGATTGAAGACGGCATCGACGCCGCTCGCCGCCAAGACCGAAATCCACGAGATGGCGATCAACAACGGCGTCATGACCATGCGCCCGCTCGAAGGCGGCCTTTCGATCGCGCCGGGACAATCCGTGCAGCTCGCGCCGGGCGGCGGACATCTGATGTTCGAGGGCCTCAAGGCGCCGCTGCACCAGGGCGATCAGGTGCCGGTCACGCTGTCATTCGAGCACGCTGGCGAGGTGAAGGTGACGCTCGACGTGCGGGCCCTAGGCGCACAAGCGCCCGAAGCTGCAAACAGCGCGCAAGGGCGGCAACAGTCGAGCACCGCGCAAGCCCCGGAGCAAACCAACAACGCACGAGCGCCTGAACCTGCACCGCGCACTGAAGCCGCAGCGGCTGCATCCGCGCCAGCCGCCAGCGACGCGGACGAGAGCTTCTTCACGCATCTGCATGCCGAGAAAGCCATGGCCAATGTCACGGTCTCGCCCGGCCGCGCCGGCCCCGTCGAGATCGCGATCCAGCTTGAAGATGCGAATGAGTTGCCGCTTGCAGCAAGCTCCGTGTCGGTCACGCTCGGCAATATCGAGCATGGCATCGCGCCCGTCACTGCGAATGCAGAGCGCGTCGGTCACGATCAATGGCGCGTCACGATGTCGGCGCCACTGCCCGGACGCTGGTCGCTCGGTCTCGACATCCACATCACGCCGTCGGATGCAGTTAACGTCGTGTCTCCGATCCTGCTTCGGTAAGCGACCCAAGTACTGCTCCGGAGGCAAATCAGGCGAAAGGTTGTTGCAGCGCAAACTATCTTGCACCAGGAAGCGCAGAGTAGGTCCCGTCATCAAAACCATTTCAGATGAAGGATGCTTCCGATGTTCACCCGCAGAGCCGCATTGATCAGCGCCGCCGCGACCGCCCTGATGCTGGCGACCCCCGCTTTTGCCGCCGACGATCTCAAATTGCCGCGGCAGAAGGTCGAGCTGGTCGCACCGCCCTTCGTGCATGCACACGAGCAGGCCACCAAGCAGGCGCCCAGGATCATGGAGTTCACGCTCACGATCCAGGAGAAGAAGGTCGTCATCGACGAGAAGGGCACCACCTTCCAGGCGATGACCTTCAACGGCTCGATGCCGGGCCCGCTGATGGTGGTGCATGAAGGCGACTACGTCGAGGTGACGCTGGTCAACCCTGCCACCAACACCATGCCGCACAACATCGACTTCCACTCCGCGACCGGTGCCCTTGGCGGCGGCGCCCTCACGCTGGTCAATCCCGGCGAGCAGGTCGTGCTGCGCTGGAAGGCCACGAAGACCGGCGTGTTCGTCTATCACTGCGCACCGGGCGGCGCGATGATTCCGTGGCACGTCGTCTCCGGCATGAACGGCGCCGTGATGGTGCTGCCGCGCGACGGGCTGAACGACGGCAAGGGCCACGCGCTGAAATACGACAAGGTCTACTACATCGGCGAGCAGGACATGTATGTGCCGCGCGACGAGAAGGGTAACTTCAAGTCCTACGACTCGCCCGGAGAGGCCTACACCGACACCGAGGAGGTGATGAAGAAGCTCACTCCGAGCCACGTCGTGTTCAACGGCAAGGTCGGCGCACTCACCGGCAAGAACGCGCTGACCGCCAATGTCGGCGAGAACGTGCTGATCGTGCACTCGCAGGCCAATCGCGACAGCCGTCCGCACCTGATCGGCGGCCATGGCGACTATGTCTGGGAGACCGGCAAGTTCTCCAACGCGCCGGAGACCGGGCTCGAGACCTGGTTCATCCGCGGCGGCTCGGCGGGGGCTGCGCTGTACAAGTTCCTGCAGCCCGGCATCTACGCCTATGTCACGCATAATTTGATCGAGGCCGCCAATCTCGGTGCCACCGCGCACTTCAAGGTCGAAGGCAAGTGGAACGACGACCTCATGACCCAGGTGAAGGCACCTGCGGAAATCTCGGCTCCGACCAACTAGCGTGCATGAGGGGCCGGTGACGACCGGCCCCTTCTTCTTTCGGGGGGACTCCCATGCTGATCGCATTCAAGCTGAAGCTGGTGCTCGCCTGCGTTGCCGGATTCGCAACGCCGCTTGCCGTTGCGCCTCTGGTCACTGATGTCGTCACGCGCGGCGCGGCGAGCGAACCGGCGATCGTCGAGATCGCCGCCGGCAGTTTCATCTATCGTGCCGCCGGAGATTTCACCCGCGCGGGCCAACAGGCGGAAGCGCCGCTGCGCAAGTTACGCTTTGCAAAGCCGCTTGCGATCATGCAACAGCAGGTGTCCTCCGCCGACTATCAGCTCTGCGTGCAGGACGGCGCGTGCCGCGCGCTCGACCGCGACGTCGTGGTCGCACCGGATCGCGCCGCGGTGCAGGTGAGCTGGCACGATGCGCAGGCCTATGCCGCCTGGCTGTCGCGCAAGACCGGCAAGACCTGGCGCCTGCCGAGTGACGAGGAATGGGCCTTTGCCGCCGGCAGCAAGTTCAGGGACGATGGATCGCCGGTCGATGCCGCCGATCCCTCAAAGCGCTGGATCAGCCGCTACGAGCGCGAATCCGAACGCGACCGGTCGGACGCCGCGACGCATCCGTTCGGCAAGTTCGGCGTGAATGAGCATGGGGTCTCGGATGTCGCAGGCAATGTCTGGGAATGGACCTCGACCTGCTTCGTGCGCGATCGGGTCGACGAGAACGGCATTGCGGGCCGTCAGACCGTGAATTGCGGCGTGCGCGTCGCCGAAGGCGCCCACCGTGCCTACGTCACTGACTTCATACGCGACGCCCGCGCCGGCGGCTGCGCGCAAGGCGTCCCGCCCGCCAATCTCGGCTTCCGCCTGGTGCGCGAGGAGACGTCCTGGGTTGGGAGCGTATCGCAACGACTTGGCGGGGCGTTGTCGGCGAGGTCGTGACCGATGGTAGTGACCGCGCCCCATGCCTTTCCAATGTCGTCCTGGCGAAAGCCAGGACCCATAACCACCGAATTCAGTTTTGGCGAGACTAGCAGTCCTTCGGGACTATCACCTATCGCAATCGATAGACCTCGCGGTATGGGTCCTGGCCTTCGCCAGGACGACACCGAGGATGTGGAGACGCTCTACTGCCTCACTGCCTCGCAGCGCCGCAGGGTGGGCAAAGCGAAGCGTGCCCACCATCCATCCGCGTAAGTTGGTGGGCACGACGCGCGAAGGGCGCGTCTTTGCCCACCCTACGATTCTACGGCTGCAAGAACGAAAATGGCCGGGACATACCCGGCCACATCGGCAACGAACGAATTCGCCGCTTACGTATTCTTCAGCGCGACGCGAAACTCGGCTTCGGTCTTGGACTTGACCTCGTCGAGCGTGACGCCGTCGGCGAGCTCGATCAGGGCCATGCCGCCGTCGCCGTGCTTGTCGATGGTGAACACGGCCAGATCCGTGACGACCATGTCGACGACGCGCTCGCCGGTCAGCGGCAGGGTGCAGCTTTTCAGGAGCTTCGCGCCGTCCTTGGCGGAATGCTCCATCACCACCACGACGCGCTTGACGCCGGCGACGAGATCCATCGCGCCGCCCATGCCCTTGACCATCTTGCCGGGGATCATCCAGTTGGCGAGGTCGCCGTTCTGGGCCACCTGCATGGCGCCGAGGATCGACAGGTCCATGTGGCCGCCGCGGATCATGCCGAAGGAATCCGCGCTCGAGAAATAGCTGGTCGAGGGCAGCTCACTCACGGTCTGCTTGCCGGCATTGATGAGATCGGCGTCTTCCTCGCCCTCATAGGGGAACGGACCCATGCCGAGCATGCCGTTCTCGCTCTGCAGGCTCACGTCCATGCCGTCGGGGATGTAGTTCGACACCAGCGTCGGAATGCCGATGCCGAGATTGACGTAATAGCCGTCACGCAATTCCTTTGCGGCGCGCGCGGCCATCTGTTCACGGGTCCAGGCCATCTTATTCTCCTGTAGTCCTTAGTTGCGCATGATCTTGCCGGAAAACCGGTGTCCACTTTTCCGGATCATGCGCTCAAGCTGCCGGGCGCGGGCGGGTGTTGCGGAATTCGATGCGCTTCTTGGTCGTGCCGACCTCGACGATGCGCTTCACGAAAAGACCGGGCGTGTGGATGTGGTCGGGATTGAGTTCACCAGCCGGAACCAGATGCTCGACCTCGGCCACCGTGATCTTCGCGGCGGTCGCCATCATCGGGTTAAAGTTGCGCGCGGTCTTGCGGTAGATGAGATTGCCGGCGGTGTCGCCCTTCCAGGCGTGGACGATGGCGAGGTCGGCGAACAGGCCGCGCTCCATCAGGTACTTCTGCCCGTCAAACTCCTTCACCTCCTTGCCCTCGGCGATCAGAGTACCGACGCCGGTCTTGGTGTAGAAGGCCGGAATGCCCGCGCCACCGGCGCGGATGCGCTCGGCGAGCGTGCCTTGCGGGTTGAATTCGAGTTCCAGCTCGCCCGCGAGATACTGCTGGGCGAACAGCTTGTTCTCGCCGACATAGGAGGAGATCATCTTCTTGATCTGGCGGGTTTCCAGCAGGCGGCTGAGCCCGATGCCGTCGACGCCGGCATTGTTGGAGACCACCGTCAGGCCCTTGACGCCGGAATCGCGGATCGCGTCGGAGAGCGCCTCAGCGATGCCGCAGAGGCCGAAACCGCCCGACATGATCATCATGCCGTCCTTGAGAATGCCATCGAGAGCCGACTTGGCGTCGGGATAGACCTTGTTCATGCGGAAAACCTTGGGGTGTGAGGCGTTAAGCCCGTTGTTGCCGGGATTATTAGGCGAAATGATCTTGAGCCGTCAATGATACGGGGTTTCCGGCGCGCGGGCCCGATGATACAGCCTGCCCACGGCGTGGGCATAACCGCCTCCCCGGCCTTGAAAGCGACAAGAAAACCCATCAAGTTGCGGGACTTGTACGTGGGGCGCGTTAGGCTCCCGGCTCGTCCCGTTGAGCACCCGCCAACCCAACCCGATCAGGACATGCCATTGACGTTGGCCCAAGGAATGAAGCGCCTGGGGACGCCGATTGCGGCGCTGCTCAGCATCGTGCTGATCGCCCTGGTCGCGACCTCCTGGCTGATCAACCGCGACGCGCTGCGCAAGGCGGTGGAGGGCCAGATCCGCGCCGTCACCGGGCTCGAGCTCAATGTCGCTGGCGCCATCGACATCTCGGTGCTGCCGGCGAGCTATGTCTCGTTCCATGACGTCAGCCTGAAGGGTCCCGGCGGGGACAGCGATCCGGCTCTGCATGTCGACGTGCTCACCGCGAATTTGCGGCTGCTGCCGCTCCTGCTGCAGCGCTTCGAGATCGCAGATCTGATGCTGCTGCGGCCGCATATCCATGTCAGCCTCGAGGCCAATGGCGACAGCAACTGGACCCCCTTCATCCAGACCATCGCGCGCACCATGAAGCCGGGCTCCGACAACCAGGTGTCGTTCTCCGAGATCCGGGTCCAGGACGGCGTGCTCGACTACGAGGACGTCGCCAGCCACGGCACCGAAAAGTTCGAGGACATCGACCTGTCGCTGGCATGGCCCTCGATCTCGCGCTCCTTTGCCGCCACCGGGCAGTTTGACTGGCGCGGCGAGCGCGTCGACGGTTCGATCAGCTTCTCCGATTTCGTCGCAGCGCTCTCCGGCGACCGCTCGGGCCTGAAGGCGCGGATCACCAGCCCGCCGCTCAAGCTCGCCTTCGACGGCAGCGTCGCCAACCGCACCAGCGCGATGATGGAAGGCACGCTCACCATCGACAGCCCGTCCTTGCGCAATGCGCTGCGCTGGACCGGCCAGCCGCAGCCGGGCAGCGGCGGCTTCGGCCGTTTCGCGCTCAAGGCGCGGGCCAACGTGGTGGGCGCCTCGATCGCGCTCACCAACGTCAATGTCGAGCTCGACGGCAACGTCGCCGAGGGCGTGATGACCTACGCCAACAACGGCCGGCAGTCGCTCCAGGCAACGCTCGCCGCCGACGCGCTCGACTTCACGCCCTACATCTCGACCTTCCGCCTGCTGGCAAGCGGCGCGCGCGACTGGAACAGGCAGCTGTTCGACCTCAACGGGCTGTCGACCACCGATCTCGACATGCGCCTGTCTGCAGCGCGGCTGACGGTCGGGCCGTCGAAACTCGGCCGCACCGCGATCGGCGCGAATTTGCGCAACGGCACGCTGGCGCTCTCGGTCGGCGAGGCGCAGGTCTATGGCGGCATCGCCAGGGGCTCGTTCGGGATTGCACGCTCCGACACGGTGGCCGACGTCAAGGCGCAATTCCAGTTCATCGACGTCGATTTGCAGGCCTGCACCTCCGAGCTGTTCGGCATCAACAAGCTGTCCGGCCGCGGCAACATCAACGTGTCGCTGGTCGCCTCCGGCTCGAGCCCGTTCGGCCTCGTGCAATCGCTCGACGGTACCGCCTCGGTGACAGGACATGACGGCGCGATCTCCGGCTTCAATGCCGAGCAGCTGTTGAAGCGGCTGGAGCGGCGGCCGCTGTCGGGCGGCGGCAATTTCCGCAGCGGCTCAACTCCGTACAACGACATGACGCTGTCTGTGAAATTCGCCGACGGCATCGCGACCGCCGACGACATCCACATCGACGGACCGACGGCGAAGATCACGCTGACCGGCACCGCCTCGGTGCCGACGCGCGAGTACGACATGAAGGGCGTGGCGAGCCTGAACGGCGCGTCCGGCTTCGAGCTGCCTTTCGTGGTGCAGGGGCCCTGGGACGATCCGCTGATCTTCCCCGATCCGGAAAGCCTGATCCGCCGCTCGCCCGCGTCCGCGCCGCTGCTCGAATCCGTGCGCAATCCCAAGACGCGCGACGCCGTGCGCTCGGTGCTCGAGCGCTTCACCGGCGCCAAGCCCGCCGCGCCCGATGCCGCGGCCGCGCCGACGGCAGAGAACGCGAAGGAAAGCGCCAAGGACGGCGCGAAATCCAATTAGTGGCGTGCAACTAACATCGCGCGAATTGATTGCCGTGAATTGATGCGTCGATTGGATCGATGCGCAACGTTAAGAACGTTCGCGGGCGAAATACCCCTCGACCTAGGTCTGACAAGATGCCGCTAGATCGGCCCCCGCCCATGCGCTAGTGTTTTCTCCGACCGGTTAAAACACCGGCGACTTCAGGGAGAGAAACGTGAAATCAAGGGTTATTGGCGCATTTTCACTTGCGGTTGCTGCGGTCGGGCTGTTCGCAGCCACTGCACCCGCATTTGCCCAGCAGAAAACGATCACTGTCTGGTGGGGCAAGGGATTTTATAAATCTGAAGACGACGCGCTGCTCGATACGATCAAGAAATTCGAGGCGAAGACCGGCATCAAGGTCGAATTGTCGCAGTACGCGATCCAGGACATGATTCCGAAGACGGTGGCCGCGCTCGATGCCGGCACCGTGCCGGACGTCGCCTATTCCGACTCCTACGACGTGCAGGCGCAGGGCAAGTGGGCCTATGAGGGCAAGCTCGAGGATCTGTCCGACGTCATGGAGCCGATCAAGGACCGGTTCGTGCCGAACACGCTTGAAGCGTCGATCCTCTACAACGACGTCGCCAAGAAGAAGGCCTATTACGGCTTTCCGCTGAAGCAGCAGAGCATGCACGTCCAGATCTGGGGCGACATGCTGGAGAAGGCCGGCTTCAAGCAGAGCGATATCCCGAACGACTGGGCCGGCTACTGGACCTTCTGGTGCGACAAGGTGCAGCCGGCGATCCGCAAAGCGACCGGCCAGCGCATCTACGCCGTGGGCCAGCCGATGGGCGTTGAATCCACCGACGCCTTCCAGTCGTTCTACACCTTCATGGACGCCTACCACGTCAAGCTCGTCGACGACGACGGCAAGCTCCTGGTCGACGATCCCAAGGTCCGCGACGGCCTGATCAAGGCGATGAAGGACTACACCGACACCTACATCAAGGGCTGCACGCCGCCTTCCTCCACGACCTGGAAGGATCCGGACAACAACGTCGCCTTCCACAACAAGACCATCGTGATGACCCACAACTTCACGATCTCGATCGCGGCAAAGTGGTTCGAGGACTCCACCAACCAGAACCTGACGCCGGAGCAGCGCGAAGCCGGCAAGAAGGCCTATGAGCAGGACATCATCACCGCGTCCTTCCCGAAGGCGCCTGATGGTTCGACCATCCGCTACCGCTCCGACGTCAAGACCGGGCTGATCTTCACAGCGGCCAAGAACAAGGCCGAGGCCAAGCAGTTCATCAGCTTCCTGCTCCAGGAAGAGAACGTCCGCCCCTACATCGAAGGCGCGCTCGGCCGCTGGTTCCCGGTGACGAAGGAAAGCCAGGCGAGCCCGTTCTGGCAGGCCGACCGGCACCGCAAGGCGGTCTACAACCAGTTCACCGGCGGCACCGCGCCGTTCGACTTCACCAAGAACTGGAAGTTCACGATCCTGAACAACGAGAACGTCTGGGCCAAGGCGATGAACCGGGTGGTGAGCGAGAAGGTTCCGGTCGACAAGGCCGTCGACGAGCTCATTGCCCGCATCAAGCAGGTCGTGAGTTAAGGTCATTCTCCCTCTCCCTGCTTTGCGGGGAGAGGTGTAAAACAAACCCGGCCGCATTTTGCGGCCGGCAGCTCGTTTGAAGAGTTCGAGAAGAATGGCGATCACGCTCTCTGGCGATCAAGCGGTAGCCTCGCCGCCTCTGTCGTCGCGGCTGACCCCGGCGCAGGTCTGGGGCATCGTGCTGCTCGCACCCTATTTCCTGGTTTTCCTGGCTTTCGTCGTCTATCCCGTCTGTTACGGGTTGTGGCTGGCGCGCCATCCCGAGAGCTATGTCGCGCTCTACAACGACCCGATCTTCGCGCGCGCCGCGGTCAACACGCTGATCTTCCTGGTCATCGGCATCAACATCAAGATGCTGATCGCGCTGTTCCTGTCCGGCTTCTTCGCCCAGCAGCGCACCTGGATCAAATGGCTTTCGGTGATCTTCATCCTGCCCTGGGCGGTGCCCTCGATCCCGACCATCCTGTCGGTGCGCTTCATGCTCAATCCCGAATGGGGCATGGTCAACCATTTCATCTTCAGCCTCACCGGCGATGACGGCCCGAACTGGCTGAACGATCCGACCGTCGCGCTGTCCATGGCGATCGGCGTGCACATCTGGAAATCGCTGCCGTTCTGGACGCTGATTCTGATCACCGGACGCCTTGCGATCTCGCACGATCTGTTCGAGGCCGCCGAGGTCGACGGTGCGAGCTGGTGGCAGAAATTCCGCTACATCACCTGGCCGTCGATGCAGACGCTCTACGTGACCTGCACGCTGCTCTCGATGATCTGGACGCTCGGCGATTTCAACAGCGTCTACCTCCTGACCGGCGGCGGCCCGGCCGACCTTACGCACGTGCTGTCGACGCTCGGCATTCGCTATCTCCGGCTCGACCAGCTCTCGCTCGCGATGGCTTCCATCGTCTGCGCGATGCCGTTCGTCCTGCCGCTCGTGTACTTCATGATGAAACGGTTGTCGCGATGAAGCTCCCTACCCTGCGCGAAGTCGCGACCGAAGCAAAGTTGCTGCTGATCGGAATCCCGGTCTTCATCTGGACGATGGTGCCGATCTATCACATGTTCCTGTTCGCGATCTCCCCGAAGGAGGACGCGTTCTCCGGAAAGCTGTGGCCGGACCATCCGACGCTGCACAACTTCTCGATTGTGTTCAATCAGCAGCACTATTTCCTGCGCGACTTCTACGTCCAGTTCTGGAATTCGGTGGTGATCGCGGCCGCCGTCGGCGCGCTGACGCTGTTCATCGCGACCGCCGCGGCGTTCTCGATCTCCCGGCTCAAGGTGCCCGGCGGGCGCGTGGTGATGAACCTTGCGCTCTTCACCTATTTCATTCCGGCGGCGTTCCTCGCCGTGCCGATGTATCGCACCATGGCCAATTACGGCCTGCTCAACAATCACTGGTCGCTGATCCTGGCGATGGTCACCATCGCCTCGCCCTATGCGATCTGGGTGCTGAAGCAGGCTTCCGACAAGCTGCCGGTCGAGCTCGATGAAGCCGCGGTGATGGACGGCGCCACCACGCTGCAGATCTTCCGCCTGGTCTATCTGCCCCTGATGATGCCCTCGCTGGTCGCGATCGGCACCTACGCGGTGCTGCTCGCCTGGAACGAATATCTCTACGCGTTCCTGCTGCTGTCGAACGACCGCGAGATCACCCTCCCCGTCGCGCTCGGCAACTTCCTCGCCGCCGACGATTCGCCGTGGGAGCTGCTGATGACGACCGGCTTCATCTACGCGCTGCCGCCGGCCGCGATCTACTACGCCTTCCGCCGCTACATGGTGGGCGGGCTTACCGCCGGCGCGGTGAAGTCCTAAGGCATTCCCACACTCACAATGGCGCCGCGCTCTCGCCCTGCGAGCTCGACAGCTTCGAGGCGAGCGAGGCAATGACGATGACGATGGCGATCAGGCCTATCACCAGCGTGCAGATGGCGTTGATCTCGGGCTTCACGCCGAGCCGCACCTCGGAATAGATACGGATCGGCAGCGTCGCCGAGCCGGGGCCGGTGGTGAAGCTCGCGATCACGAGATCGTCCAGCGACAGCGTGAACGCCAGCATCCAGCCGGCCACGATCGCGGGCGCGATCAGCGGCAGCGTGACCAAAAGGAAGGCACGGACGGGGCCGCAGCCGAGGTCCATGGCGGCCTCCTCGAGCGAGCGGTCGAGCGAGCCGAGGCGCGACTGGACCACGACAGCGACGAAGCACATCGTCAGCGTGGTATGCGCGATCGTCACCGTCCAGAAGCCGCGCTCGGCATTCAAGGCGACGAACAGCAGCAGGAGGGACAGGCCGGTGATGACCTCGGGCATCACCAGCGGCGCGTAAAGCATGCCCGAGAACAGCGTGCGGCCGCGAAATCCTTCGCCGCGCGACAGCGCCACCGCCGCCAGTGTTCCAAGCACGGTCGCGATGCTGGCCGAAGCGACGGCGACGCGCAGGCTCATCCAGGCCGCCTCGATCATGGCGCGGTCGTTGAAGAACTCGCGGTACCAGCGCAACGACCAGCCGCCCCACACCGTCACCAGCCGCGAGGCATTGAAGGAATAGATGACGAGAATGAGGATCGGCAGGTAAAGGAACGCCAGCCCCAGCGCGAGCGAGGCGACGTTGAAGCGGGACAGGCGAGCGACCTTGCGCATCACCGCTCCTCCAATTGCCGCCGCTGGACCCGCTCGTACAGCAACAGCGGTGCCAGCAGCACCACCAGCAGGATGATGGCGGCGGCGGAAGCGACCGGCCAGTCCTTGTTGGTGAAGAATTCCAGCCACAGCGTTTGCCCGATCATCAGCGAATTCGAGCCGGCGAGCAGATCCGGGATCACGAACTCGCCGACGATCGGAATGAAGCAGAGCAAGACGCCGGCGCCGACGCCGGGCAGTGACAGCGGAAAGGTGACGAGCCAGAACACCGCCCCCGGCGGCGCGCCGAGATCGGCGGCGGCCTCCTCCAGCACCGACTCCATCTTGGCCAGGGTCGCATAGAGCGGCAGGATCATGAACGGCAGATAGGAATAGACGATGCCGAGATACATCGCGCTGTCGGTGGAGAGCCACACCACCGGCTGGCTGACGACGTGGAGCGCGAGCAGGATTTTGTTCAAGAGCCCGTCATGCTGCAGGATGTTGATCCAGGCGTAGATGCGGATCAGGAACGAGGTCCAGAACGGCACGATCACCAGCACCATAGCCACCGCCTGCCAGCGCGTCGGCAGCCGTGCCATGCCGTAGGCTATGGGATAGCCGATCAGGAGCAGGATCGCGGTGGCGGTGACTGCGACGGTGATGCTGCGCACATACGCGAATACGTAGAGGTCGTCGGAGACCAGCAGCTTGAAATTGTCGATCGAGAGCGCGCCGAACGCGGCCTTGATCGCCGCCCATCCGGCGGTCAGGTCGAACACCGGCTCGTAGGGCGGCTGCGCGATCGCCGTCTGCGACAGGCTGATCTTCAGCACGAAGCCGAAAGGCACCAGGAAGAACAGCGCCATCCAGAGGTAAGGCGCGATCGCGGCGAAACGCGCGGGTCTCGCAAAGATGCGGCGCGCGCTCATTGCTCCAGCACCACGCAATCATTGGACGTGAACCAGGCCACCACGCGCTGGTTCACGCTGTACGCATCGGTGTCGCGGCGCGTCGTATTCGCGATCGCGGACTGCACGGTGCCACCCGCATCGAGTTTCACCCTGTAGGTGGTGCTGCCGCCGAGATAGCAGATATCGGTGACGGTGCCCTCGAGCCGATTGATCGCCGGCCCCTGGTCCGCATCACCGCCGAGCCCACGGCGCGAAAGTTTGACCTTCTCGGGGCGGATCGCGACCGACACCGTCGGCTTGCCGACCGCCGCGCGCGGCTCGGCCACGACGAGCGTTCCGGCATCGCGGGTGACGACGATTGCGCGGTAGGCCTCATGCGATTGCAACTCGCCTTCGAACAGGTTGATATCGCCGACGAACTGCGCGATCCAGCGCGAGCGCGGAGCTTCATAGAGCTCGCGCGGCGATGCGACCTGGACGAGCCTGCCCGCATCCATCACGCCGATTCGCGTCGCCATCGTCATCGCCTCCTCCTGATCGTGGGTGACGATGATGAAGGTCATGCCGAGCCGGCGCTGCAACTCCATCAGCTCTCCTTGCGTGCTCTCGCGCAATTTCTTGTCGAGCGCGGCCAGCGGCTCGTCGAGCAGCAGCAGTTGCGGGCGGCGCGCCAGCGCACGCGCCAGCGCGACGCGCTGCCGCTGGCCGCCGGAGAGCTGGTCCGGCCTGCGCTTCTCCATGCCCTCCAGCTTCACCAGCGCGACCATCTCGGCCACGCGCGTGGCGATATCGGCGCGCGCCATGCCGGCACGCTTCAGACCGAACGCGATATTGTCGCGCACCGACAGATGCGGAAACAGCGCGTAGCTCTGGAACATCATGTTGATGGGCCGCTCATGCGGCAGCGTCTGCGCGATGTCGTTGCCACCGAGCAGGATGCGCCCTTGGTCCGGCGCCTCGAAACCGGCCAGCATGCGCAATAGCGTGGTCTTGCCGCAGCCGGAGGGACCGAGCAGCGCAAAGAACTCGCCGGCACCGATATCGAGCGACACGCCATCGACCGCGCGGAACGCGCCGAAATTCTTCACCACGCCGTCAATGCGCAGCAGCGGACGCTCCGTCGCCGGATGCACGCCCGGCCTGGCCACGGCGGCCGCCTTGATCCCCTCGAGTTCGTCAGCCATGTTCCCTGCCGGCCCCAATGCAGCCGCACGCTAGCGGCGGAACGTTCCCGGCTCAACCGGTTCGATGCCGATCATTCACACCGCATTCGCCATGAACGCCGCCAGCGCGTCGCGATCGGCGGGCGGCATGGTCAGGCCGAGCTTGGAGCGGCGCCACAGGATGTCGTCGGGGAAGCGGGCCCATTCGGATTGCATGAGGTAGCGTACCTCGGCTGCCGTGAGTTCGGGACCGAAAGCCGGCCCAAGCTCGGCACGACTCTTGGCCTCGCCCAGCACGCCCGACAGCCGCGAGCCATAGGCGCCGAGCAGGCGCTGCGCCTGCGCCTCGGAGAGAAAGCGCCAGCGATCACGTGCGGCATCGACTTCCGCCTCGAAGTTCTGCCAGGGAAAGTCCCCGCCCGGAAGCGCGACCGCCGCCGTCCAGGGCCGCGACATCGGGTAGAACGGCGTCAGCCTGGTCACCGCGCGCTCCGCGCGCCATCGCGCGGTCGTGACATCGCCGCCGAACATCGTGAGCAGCGGCGCCTTGCGCCGCCTCGCATCGAAGGCGAGCGCACCATCCCGCCAGCGCCCGGCCTCGGGCGCCAGATTGACGCCCGAGATCGTCCGCATCACATCGACCGGCACGACGGGCTCGCGGAAATAGCGACTGGCAGCCTCGCAGAGATAGGTCACATCTGCGGCCGGCACGGCGACGATCGCCGGATCGCCCCTGAAGGCGTGCGTGACGGTGCCGATCAGGGTGAAATCGCGCTCGAACGGGCTTGCGAAGATCAGCCGGCCGTCGCTGTTCTGGAAAACGTAGACGTTGTCGGGCTCGAACAGCCGCGGCACGACGATCTGGCTGATCTGCACGGCAGCGCCTGCGCGCGGTGGCGGCTGTCGGAGCACGGTCTCGGCGACGCTCACGCTCCATCCGCCGCTGGTGTTCGCGAGTGCGCGGGTCGTGATGACCCTGCGGTGGCCGCGATCGACGACGGCGAGCCGCCAGATGTCGGTGCGATCCGCCCGCACACAGCGCGCGCCAGTACGGATCACCGCGCCACGCTCCGCCGCATCCAGCGCGGTCAGGACTGTGAGCCTGGAATCATCGACGACGCAGTCCGAATATTCAAAGGCGGTGCCGAACGGCCGTTTCAGGGCGTTGCCAACCGGATGATGCGTGATGTCGATGGTCGCGGACGGCGGCAAGCCGCCGCGCCCCGCAAGGCGGTCGTAGAGCAGCAGACCGGCGCGCAGCATCCAGGGCGGACGCTCGTCGGAATGCGCGGGGATCACGAAACGCATCGGGCGGACCAGATGCGGGGCGATCGCGAGCCACACCTTGCGCTCGGCCAGCGCCCGGCGCACACGACGGAAGCGGCGACGCTCCAGCACCGAGAGATCGCCGTGGATCAAATGCGGCGTCGCCGAGGAAGCTGCGCCACCGAGATCGCCCTGCTCGAACAGAATGACGCGAAGGCCGCGCCCGGCGGCGTCGCGCGCGATGCTGACGCCGTTCAGGCCACCGCCGATGATCGCGAGGTCGTAATCCGCCATGAAGCCGTCGTGAACGAACGAAGCAAGGACTTCGTCATCACTAGCCGGTCTTGAGCGCAAGCTCCATCGTCTCGGCGCGGCCGATCAGGCGGCCATATTGGCCGATCGGCAGGGGCTTGCCGAGCAGATAGCCCTGCACGCCGTCGCAACCCTCCTTGGCGAGGAAGGCGAGCTGCTCGATCGTCTCGACGCCTTCGGCGATGATCGACATTTCGAGGCCGTGACCGAGATCGATCACGGCGCGCACGATCGCTGCCGATTGCGGGTTGCGGCCGAGATTGATCACGAAGGCGCGGTCGATCTTGATCTTGTCGAACGGGAACGCCTGGAGATAGCTCAGTGAGGAATAGCCGCTGCCGAAATCGTCCATCGAGATGCGCACGCCCAGCGCCTTCAACCGGCGCAGCAGCGCGAGGCCGCGATCAAAATCCTCGATCAGCACGCCCTCGGTGATTTCGAGCTCGAGCCGGCCGGGCGACAGCCCGGTCTCCAGCAGGATCGAGTGGACGAGGCCGACCACGTCGCCATGGGCAAACTGTGCGGGCGACAGGTTGACCGCGACCTGGAGCGGCTTGGCCCAGGAGGCCGCCTCGCGGCAGGCCTGGCGCAGGATCCACTCGCCCATCTCGACGATCAGGCCGCTCTCCTCCGCAATTGGGATGAACTCGGCCGGCGAGACCTGGCCGCGGACCGGATGCTGCCAGCGCGCCAGCGCCTCGAAGCCGATGATCTCGCTCTCGGCGACGGTGTGGCCGGCGACGGCCTGCGGCTGGAATGCGAGCGAGAGCTCACCGTTCTTGATCGCTTTCGACAGGTCCTGGTGCAGCACGCGGCGGTCGCGAATCTGCTGGTCCATCTCGGGCTGGTAGAGGCTGATCGTGCCGCGCGACTTCTGCTTGGCGCGGAACAGCGCCGCCCCGGAATTGGCGAGCAGCGAAGCAGCGTCCGCGCCGTTGTGCGGGAAGACCGATATGCCGGTGGTGACCCCGGCGCGCACCGCGCGGCCGTCGATCTGGAATTCCTGGGAAAGGGCTTCACCGAGCTGGCGCGCCAGCGCGAGACCCGTGTCGGGCTGCTTGCCATCGATGATCAGGCCAAACTCGTCGCCGGACAGGCGCGCGACCACGCCGCCACGGGCGGCGTCCTGGAGCCGCTGGGCGACCTCGACCAGGAGCTTGTCGCCGAGCGCATGGCCGAAGACGTCGTTGACCTCCTTCAGCCCGTCGAGATCGACACAGAGCACGGCGAACTCCTCGCCGGTGCCCTCGCAGGCCTCGATCATCTGCGTCAGCGCCTGGAGGAATGCGGCGCGATTGGGCAGGTCGGTCAGGCCGTCGTGATAGGCCATGTGCGCCATGCGCGATTCGGTCTGGCGGCGGTCGGTGACGTCCTCGTGGGTCTTGATCAGATATTCCGGCTCGCCGGCATCGCTGAGCACGGTGGCGCGGCGGGTGAGGAAAAGCCGCAGGCCATCCTTGGTCGAGATCGGATGCTCCTCGGTGATCATTCCCCGCTTCTTGATCGCGGCCTCGTCGCGCGCGATGATCAGCTTGGCTTCCTTGGCGTTGAAGATGTCGGAAGCGGTGAGGCCCGTGGCATCCTCGCGCTTGCGGTTGAGGATCGCCTCGGCGCTGCGATTGGCGAGCAGATAGCGGCCGTCCTTGACCTGCTCCACGATCAGCGCCACGGGGATGTTGTCGACCACGAGCTCGAGGAATTTCTTGGTGCTCTCCAGCTGCTCCGAGAGCGAGCGGCGGTTGGTCACATCCTCGAACAGCGCAATCAGGAATTCGGGCTGGTTGTTCTGGTTGCGGGCAATCACGCGGACCGAGGACAGCACGCGGTTCTCCGCGCCCCGCTCGACCTTGATCTCGCTGCGGTACTGACCCTCGGCCGACGCCAGCGCCGCGCGATCCGCCGCCTCGATGCTGGCTGCGGTGGCAGGGCGGAAGATCTCGTCGGCGCGCTTGCCGACGATGCGATCGCGCGAATAGCGCGAGAAACGCTCGAAGGCGCGGTTGGCGAAGATGTAGCGGCCGTCCTCGATGTTCTTCGCGGCCACACAGACCGGGACGTTGTCGAGCACCGATTCCAGGAATTGCTTGGTGGAGGCAAGCTGCCGCGACAGGTTGCGCTGCTCGCTGACGTCGAGATGCGTCGCCACCGAGCCGCCATTCGGCAGCACGAAATATTTCACCAGGATGGCCCGCCCCTCCGGCAGCTCGGTGATCAGGCCGTTCGAGCTGGCGGCCTTCTCGTAGAACTCCTCGTCGGTCACGCCGAGCACGCCGCGATCGCGACGCAGCCTGAGCATGTCGGGCCCGGTCATATCGGCCCAGAGGTCCGAGCGCGCCAGCCCGTAGATTTCGAGATAGCGGTCGTTGCAGAAGATAATCCGTTGCTGAGCGTCGGTCATCACGACGCCCTGGTTCAGATTGTTCATGGCGGACGAAACGAAAGCATTGCGCCGCAACTGCATGCGCCTGGCTCGCCGTAACGCCGAGTGAATCCACAGCACGATGGCGGCCAGGAGCGAGCACACTGCGATGCCGCCGAGCAGCGCCTCCCAGACCAGATTGGGATCGAGCCGGCCCAGATAGCTTTGCGGGGCGAAATTGTCGGACAGCGCAAAGGCGCGCGCGGGCGCGACCGTGCCGGCCAGGCACGCCAAGGCCTGCACAGACGTCAGAATCGTGCCGCTCGCGTGCCAGTTCTTGTCAGCCATCAGCCACCCGCGATTTCAACTCCGGATTGTCTGGCCTCACGGGTTGGGATCGGGTAAACGCCTGTCAGCACGACAGAAAAATGTGACGCCAGATACGGCAATTGCCCTGACATGATAAATTCTTCCTTAATGGAGAGCCGCCTCGGGTGCGGTTCCTTAAGCCTCTCGTTAAGCCCCTTGTTAAGCTCCTTGTTAAGCTCCTTGGCCCTGCCGCTCACG
Source organism: Bradyrhizobium sp. UFLA05-89 (assembly GCF_059803475.1). Taxonomy (NCBI): domain Bacteria; kingdom Pseudomonadati; phylum Pseudomonadota; class Alphaproteobacteria; order Hyphomicrobiales; family Nitrobacteraceae; genus Bradyrhizobium; species Bradyrhizobium sp. UFLA05-89. Next base: position 54,881 of record NZ_JBANBA010000006.1, read on the forward strand.
GACCTCCCGCCCCACCATGGATAGAGTTGACTGCGTCGTCATCGGAGCGGGGGTGGTCGGGCTCGCGATCGCCCGAAAGCTCGCCCAGGCCGGGCGCGAGGTGATCGTGCTTGAAGCGGCGGAGGCGATCGGCACCATCACCTCCTCGCGCAACAGCGAGGTGATCCATGCCGGGATCTATTACCGGGCCGGGAGCTGGATGGCGCGGCTGTGCGTCAGCGGCAAGCATGCGCTCTACCGCTACTGCGCCGAGCGCGACATCCCGCACAGAAATTGCGGCAAGCTGATCGTCGCTACCAATCCGAAAGAGACCGAGAAGCTGCAATCGATCAAGGCGCATGCCGAGGCCAATGGCGTGCTCGACATGCAGATGCTCGCAGGCGACGCCGCGCGCGCGCTGGAGCCGGCGCTCGCCTGCGATGCCGCGTTGCTCTCGCCCTCGACCGGCATCATCGACAGCCATGCCTACATGCTCTCGCTGCGCGGCGAGGCCGAAGCGGCGGGCGCTGCGTTCGCGTTTCACACGCCGCTGATCCGCGCCAAGGCCTCAGGCGGCGTCATCGAAATCGATGCTGGCGGCGAGGCGCCGATGACGCTGCAATGCAGCCTGCTGGTCAACGCAGCAGGTCTTTCCGCGACGACCGTGGCGCGCAGCGTCGACGGCATGCCTCTGGAGCGGATTCCGCCGGCCTATCTTGCCAAGGGCAACTATTTCAGCTGTAGCACCAAGGCACCATTCTCACGGCTGATCTATCCCGTGCCCGAGCCCGGCGGGCTCGGCGTGCACCTCACCCTGGACATGGCAGGCCAGGCGCGCTTCGGTCCCGACGTGGAATGGATCGAAACGATCGACTATGCCGTCGATCCCGCACGCGCAGAGCGATTCTATCCGGCAATCCGCAAATACTGGCCGGACCTGCCTGATGGCGCGTTGATGCCGAGCTATTCGGGCATACGGCCGAAGATCGTCCCGCCGGCGGTGGCCACGCAGGATTTCCTGATGCAGGGCCCGCGCGATCACGGCGTGGACGGCCTCATCAATCTCTTCGGTATCGAGTCGCCCGGCCTGACGTCATCACTTGCGATCGCCGACCACGTCGCCGAGCTCGCAAGCATCTAGGCTTCGCACGAAATCAATCGCACGACGCTCCGCACCTCGACGTAGGGATGTGCGCAACAGCTCTCATCCCTACGTGAAGGGGTGCGAGATCAGGCCTATTCTGTACGGGGGTTACTAGTGGAGCGTGTCGTCGGTACCGTGCCTCAACCGCTCGATCTGGTCCTTGACCATCAACTTCCGGCGCTTCAACTCAACAATTTGCAGGTCGTCTGTTGAAAGGTGCACGAGAGCTTCGTGCAATTCGTTTTCGAGAAGTTTGTGTTTCCGCTCCAATTCAACAAGATGTGCCTGAATTGTCATTCGAAACCTCCTCGGTAGGGTTGAACCTCAGAATTCGATCCGGACGGAGAAGTGTACATCACCGATTCGTTCTGTCGATAAGTATCCGTAGTCCCACTGTCATTTTTGAAACTTCATATGTAATGAACAGTGAGTAAGGAACCCCGGCAGGAATCATCCATGATTTCAATGCGCCTGCGCGCGGTCGCCGCGATCCACTGAAATATCTTTGCGAGAGAACGTTGATAGGGACCCCAGATCGCTTGCGATCACGTCGCGCAAGGACGATACTTTCCACAGGCCTTCCACAGGCTTTCGTAACCTCATCGGGTTTTCCGGCTACCGCACATCATGACCAATGAAGACGAGCGCGAACTCGAAGCCGAGCTCGCCCGGTTGCAGCAGGAACACCGAGATCTCGATGCGGCGATCGATGCATTGCATCAATCGCCCGCCCCCGACCTATTGCGGTTACAGCGCCTGAAGAAACGCAAGCTGTTGTTGCGCGACCGTATCGCCTTCATCGAAGACCAGATCACGCCCGACATCATCGCCTGATCGCGGCCGCATGCCCGATGCGTTTTCCGCGATCGGATTTCTCTTGACTCAAAAAGAACAAAATAAGAACATTCAGACCTCAACCGCTTCCGGGGAAATGTCATGTCCGCAGCCGCCTTCGACAACAGCCATTATGAACAAGCCTGCGATCAGGCGATCGCGATGTGTGACGGCAATCTGCGCAGCACCATCAAGGCGCTGATCATGGCCAACGAATATCTGGAAGCGGAGCTCGAGGAATTGCAGGCGGCAATTTCGGCCGGCTGCATTCCCGAGACGTCGCGCAACAAGATGCGGAGCACCTCCAGCGCCGCGTGAGCCAACGAGCACTCGGAGCCGACCATGTCCGATGTCACCTACTATGTCGCACTGCCTTTCCTCACCGACGAAGATGGATCGCCGGTCGCAGGCGCCGCGGAGGAATGCCAGACTTCGGCCGCCGCACTGCGGCGCGCCGAGATCCTGGCGCACGGCGCCGGCCATATCGGCGCGATCGCGTTCAGCCGCAGCGGCGATCCCATGACCGGCGAGTTCGGCGACGCCAAGCTGCTGCGCAAATTCGGCAACGTGCCGGAAGACCTCAGCACGCTCTAAGAACGATACGAAGCTACACGATCGGTTGCCCTGGGGTTCACCTCTCCCCAGCAGGGAGAGGTGAAGTTCACGCCTCGACTCGCACCGATTGAGCCAAAACTCATCATCCTCTAGGTGCTGATCAGCCTGATCCGCGGCTCGTGCCGGCGCTGAGCCTTGCGCACGTACATGGCCGCGTCAGCTTCCTCCAGCGCGCGGCCCGCCTCGGCGTGAGATCCGAGCAGCGCGACGCCGGCGGAGGCGCCTGCATTCACGCGCTGGCCGCGAAACACAAAGGACAAATCGTCGATCGCCTGCTCGAAGCCTGCGGCCTTCGCCTTGGCGTCGGTCTCGCTGAGGTTCCACAACAGCAGCGCAAACTCGTCGCCGCCAAGACGGCCGACCACGTCAGAGGCACGCACCTGCCGCGTCAGCGTGGCGGCGATCGCCTTGAGGACCTCGTCACCGGCGGCGTGACCGAAGGAGTCGTTGATGGGCTTCAGGCGGTCGACGTCGAGCACGATCAACGCGCCGCGGGCGGCGTAGCGCGTCATGTAGGCGATCGCACGATGGAGCTCGCGCTCGAAGCCGCGCCGGTTCGGGATGCCGAGCAGGAAGTCGGTGTCGGCAGCAGCCTCGAGCTCGTCGATGCGCCGCTGGGCCTGGGCGAGCTTGGTGCGCAGGTTGCGGATGATCGCCTTGGCGTTCTTTGCATCGTTCTTTGCATCGTTCTTGGCCTTGCCGGTCGTCGCAGCGGGCCGGCCCGCAGGCCGGGCCGCGCGTCTGGCCGCGGGTTTGGATCGGCTCCCGCTGCTTTTCCGGCCCTTTTGCGCCTTCGCAGCGATCGCCCTTTTTGGTTTCTTCATGGGCGTCCTGCTCAATGAAGGCTTGCGGGGATTCACCAAGACAGGATAGTGCATTCCCTTCTCCTTGCCACCGCCTTGCGAGCCGCCGGCCGGAACCGTTAGTCTGGCCTATGTTTCTGCATTCCCGAGCACAATTGACGTCATGACCGCGCCGATCGCCATCATCATGGGAAGCCAGTCGGATTGGGACACCATGCGGCATGCCGCCGATACGCTCACAGCGCTCGGCGTCGCCTGCGAAAGCCGCATCGTCTCGGCCCACCGCACTCCGGAACGGTTGTTTACCTTTGCCAAGGGCGCCAAGGCCGAAGGCTTCAAGGTCATTATTGCCGGTGCCGGCGGCGCCGCGCATCTGCCCGGCATGACGGCGTCGCTGACGGAACTGCCGGTGTTCGGCGTCCCCGTCGAATCCAAGGCGCTGCGGGGCATCGATTCGCTTCACTCGATCGTCCAGATGCCCGCCGGCATCCCGGTCGGGACGCTCGCCATCGGCAAGGCGGGCGCGATCAACGCGGCGCTCCTCGCGGCGGCCGTCCTGGCCCTGTCCGATCCCGCGCTGTCGAAACGCCTCGTGGCCTGGCGCAAGGCACAGACCGACGCCGTGGCCGAGCGCCCGGAGGACAAGGCGTGACTGGCACCAAACGGGTAAAGCTGAAGCCCGGCGACACCATCGGAATCCTCGGCGGCGGACAATTGGGACGGATGCTTGCGATGGCCGCGGCGCGGCTCGGCCTGCGCTCCCAGGTGTTCTCGCCCGATCCGGACTCGCCGGCCTTCGACGTCGTGCTGAACGCGACCTGCGCCGAATATGCCGACGTCGAGGCGCTCGAGCTGTTCGCGAACGACGTCGACGTCATCACCTACGAGTTCGAGAACGTGCCGGCCGCAGCCGCGCTGGTGCTGGATGCGCGCCGCCCCGTGCTGCCCAACCGCAAGATCCTCGAGACCACCCAGGACCGACTCGCCGAGAAGGATTTCATCACCCGGCTCGGGATCGGCACCGCCGCCTATGCCGATGTCACCTCGGTCGCATCGTTGCGCGAGGCAATCGTCAGGATCGGGCTTCCGGCCGTGCTGAAGACGCGCCGCTTCGGCTATGACGGCAAGGGCCAGGCGATCATCCGCGAGGGCGATGACATCGCGAAAGTGTGGACCAACCTCGGCACCAAGTCGGCGATCCTGGAGGCTTTCGTGCCGTTCGAGCGCGAGATTTCCGTGATCGCCGCGCGCTCGGCCGAAGGCCAGGTCGAATGTTTCGACGTCACCGAGAACGAGCACCGCGATCACATTCTCAAGATCTCGCGCGCACCGGCCGCGATTCCGGACGCGCTTGCCGAAGAGGCGCGCAGCATCGCCGGCAAGATCGCCGACGCGCTCGACTATGTCGGCGTGCTGGCGGTCGAGATGTTCGTGCTCGCCAACGGCACGGGGCCAAAGGTGCTGGTGAACGAGATCGCGCCGCGCGTGCATAATTCTGGGCACTGGACGCTCGACGGCGCGTCCGTCTCGCAGTTCGAGCAGCATATCCGTGCCATCGCCGGCTGGCCGCTCGGCAAGCCCGTGCGGCACGGCGAGGTCGTCACCATGACCAACCTGATCGGCGATGAGATCAACCGCTACACGGACTGGCTCACGGTCCCCGGAGCCACCGTGCACATCTACGGCAAGGGCACGCCCAAGCCGGGCCGCAAGATGGGCCACGTCACCGAAGTGCTTCCGGCCCGCGACAAGTGAGGGGACCGCGGCGCTTCGCGATCCCCCTAAAGCGCGATGAGATTGGGATGAATCGTCATCGCGCTTTAGGTTGTTGTTCAAGCATGATCTCCACGCAAACGCGTTCGGCGTTTGTCGCGAGGGATCACGCGGTCTTCACGCCGGCGACGACGCCGGCCGGCTCTTCGCTGAGCCAGCGATAGATCACGCCGCCGAGCGCGCCGCCGATCAGCGGTGCGACCCAGAACATCCACAGTTGCGCCAGCGCCCAGCCGCCGACGAACAAGGCAGGCCCGGTGCTGCGCGCCGGGTTCACCGACGTGTTGGTGACGGGAATGCTGACGAGATGGATCATCACCAGCGTGAGCCCGATCGCGAGCGGCGCAAAACCCGCAGGCGCCCTCCCGTGCGTGGCGCCCATGATGACGAACAGGAACATCATGGTCATCACCACCTCGGTGATGAAGCACACCACCATGCCGTACTGGCCGGGCGAATGCGCACCATAGCCGTTCGACGCAAAGCCCTTGGTGACGTCGAAGCCCGGGGCGCCGCTGGCGATCACGTAGAGCAGCGTGGCCGCGACGATCGCGCCGATGACCTGCGCGACGATGTAGGGCAGGATCTGTCCGGTCGGGAACCGGCCGCCCGCGGCAAGACCGACCGTAACGGCGGGGTTGAGATGGCAGCCCGAGATGTGGCCGATGGCGTAGGCCATGGTGACGACGCTGAGGCCGAACGCCAGGGACACGCCGACCAGGCCGATACCGACCTGCGGGAAGCCGGCTGCGATCACCGCGCTCCCGCACCCCGCGAATGTGAGCCAAAAGGTGCCGATGGCCTCGGCGGCATATTTCTTCATATCCATGAGGGACTCCCCGTGATTTCCAAGACTTCCGGATCAAAGGTCCGGGAACGGCCCCGCCATTGGCGCCAAATCACCCCAATCGCGGCCGCACGGGGGCATTTTTGCCCCATTTAATGGCTTATCTTGGCCCAAATGCCCGCTTGGACGATGGACATCGCGGGTTTTGTCTGATACATCCGCGCGCTCAAGGTTAAGGGCTTGTGCTTTCTGCCATCCCCTTTGACTTACCAGAATTCAAATCCGATCCACTGAAGAGGATGCCGCGTGCAGGTTCTCGTTCGCGATAACAATGTCGATCAAGCCCTCAAGGCGCTGAAGAAGAAGATGCAGCGCGAGGGAATTTTCCGCGAGATGAAGCTCCGCGGTCACTACGAAAAGCCCTCCGAGAAGAAGGCCCGTGAAAAGGCCGAAGCCGTGCGCCGCGCGCGCAAGCTGGCCCGCAAGAAGCTGCAGCGTGAAGGCCTGCTGCCGATGAAGCCGAAGCCGGTGTTCGGCGCTGGTCCCGGTGGCGAGCGTGGCGCTGGCGGCCGTGGCGGCCCGGGCGCAGGTCCGCGCGGACCGCGCTGATTTTGCCGATCTTGCAAGATTGAGTTTTCGATGACGCGGGCCCAGGGCCCGCGTTATTGTTTGTGAGCGGTGCCTTTTCTGGGACGGGGCACTACCGATGCGGCACCAGCGCGAGCGAACCCGTAGATGGCCTCCCCTTTCCCCGAGCACAGCCCGGCACGGTCATGCCTGCCCTGGCGGCGCTCCGTCACACTCACACTGATCGCGGTTGCACTGTCCGGCTGCTCGTTCGACCTGGGATCGCTGATGCCGGAGAAGGAGAAGCCGCAGCAGGACGCGCCCAAATCTGCTACCGCGCCTGCTGCTGCGCCCGCCGAGAGCGCGGTCAGCGCCGGCACTGTCACCGAGGCCCAGAGCCATACGGCAAAGGGCCAGGCGCTCGCGAAATCAGGAGAGACGGCGGCAGCGCTCGAGGAGTTCAACCGCGCCGTTGCGCTCGATCCCTACAATGCGCAGGCGCTCTACGGCCGCGCCCTGATCTATCAGGCGAGCAACGAGCACGAGTTCGCGATCGCAGATTTCAGCGCAGCGAGCGGGCTCAATCCGCAGAAGCCGGAGCCGCTGCTCGGCCGCGCCATCAGCTATCTCGCAGTCGGTAAGGTCAAGGAAGCCGCAGCCGACCTCGACGAGGCTTCCGAGGCCGATCCGCACAATGCGCAAGTCTGGGCCACGCGGGGGCTCGCCTATGAGCGCCTCGGCGACAAGGCCAAGGCCGCGGCGTCCTACACCAAGGCCGTCGCGCTACGTCCGCGTGACGATGCCGCCCGGAGCGGGCTGGCCCGCGTCGGCGGCTGAGAACGGGATCGGAGGCGCAGCGCGCCAGATCAGTCTGGGGTGACGCCCTTCGGCAGGACCGCGTGGAACATCGACTTGACGCCCGACAGCATCTCGTCGGCAACGTTGGGCTTTGCCTTCGGCATGGGACCGGTCGCATCGGCCCGCAGATCGAGCGGCGGCGCGATCACCACCGGGACCGGGATGTCGGCCGGCGGTGTCAGCCGATTCGCATCATCGGTGCCAACGGACGCGGTGTAAGACGGGTTCGACGTCGTCGGGGAACCATAAGCCTCCGGGCCCGGCGTCGATACCGTGATTGGCGGCGGCAGCGGCCGCACGGAAGATGGGGCCGCCGTCACGAGCCGTGGCGCCTCCTGAACCCGCGGCGCTTCGCCTGCATGGGCCGTCTCCTGAGTGGAGGCCTCGGGCGATTTGCGCAGCCGCTCGATCGCCGCGCGGGCGAGATCATTGGCGTCAGGAGTCGCGGCATTCGATGCCGGAGCCTGAGTCGTCTCGGAGGCCGGCGCGGTGACGACCGGGGCACTGACGGCCGGAGCAGGCGTCGCCTTGGCCATGGCCTTGCTGTCGCGGGAAGCCGTCGGCCGGCCCCGCGGCGTAGCGGGAGTGGCGGCGGTCTCGGCGGATGAAGTCTCGGCGGGCTTGTTCTCGGCCGGCTGATCAGCGGCCTTGTTGTCAGCCGACTTCTCGGCCGCCGGCTTGTCCGTCACGGTCTTCTCGGAAACGCCCTTTTCGGAGACGCCCTTCTCGGAGATGCCCTTCTCGGAGATACCCTTGGCCTTCACTCCGGGCGCGGGGAGATTCGCGACCTCGGCAGGCTTGGCATCCTTCTTGGTCTGGGCAGGAGCGATTGCGGCGGCGGGAGTGTCGGGGGCCGGCCGGGCGTTGATGTAGTGATTGACGATGTACGCCCCGATGATCGTCGCGAGCACCGAGGGGAAGATATCCATGGAGATTTTAGTCAGGTATTTCAGCATTCCGGCCACTCCCCACACGGTCTGATGCGGGAACTTTGAGGCAATAGTAAGGGGGTCAACTGCGACGGATCGGTGGCAATTGGCACACCGCTTTTACGGTTTCAACTCTATCTCAAGGAACACGATCTCCGTTGCAGTTTCGTTAAGCACGTCGTGCGCGACACCTGCCTTGCGGAAGTAGGACTTGCCCGCCGCAAGCTGCGCCCTGGAGCGCTCGCCATCGGGGGCCACGATGGTCATCTCGCCGTCCCTGACGGGAACGATCACATAGTCCATCCCGTGAATGTGATGGCCGGTGGCGCCGCCGGGCGGCAGCCGCCACTCGGTGACCCGGACCTCGTCATTGTCGACCTGAACCTCGGAGCTGGCGGCAAGCATTTCCATTCCCCTCGTAAAGCGCGATGAATCGTCATCGCGCTTTAGGTTGTTGTTTGCGCATGATCTTTTCGGAAAACCGCTTCGCACTTTTCCGGATCATGCTTACGGCACAAAGACCATGAACACGTAGACGGCAAATACCACCATATGGACCAGCCCGAACAGGACGTTGGTCCTGCCGGTGCCGAAGGTCAGCATGCTCAGCAGAAATGTCAGGAACATCAGCGCCGTGTTCTGGGGGTTCAGGCCGAGAACCAGCGGCTGATCGAGCGCATAGGTGGCGAGTCCGACGGCTGGAATCGTGAGCCCGATGGTAGCCAGTGAGGAGCCGAGGGCCAGGTTGATGCTCTTCTGGAGATCGTTCTTGCGCGCGGCGGCGATCGCCGAGACTCCCTCCGGCATCAGGATCAGGAGCGCAACCAGGAGACCGGCAAAGGCCGGTGGGGCACCAATCATGACGGCAACGGCGTCGACCACCAGTGAGAACTTCTTGGCAAGCAGAACGACGGCGAGGAGCGAGACCAGGAGCAGGACGATGCTGAGAACCAGCATCGTGCCTGACAGATGGCTTTCGCCGCCCTTGCCGTCATCAGCCTGATTGATGAAATAATCGCGGTGCAGCACGGTCTGCGTATAGAGAAACACGCCATAGAGCACGATCGTCACGAGATCGACGAAGCCGAGCTGGAGCGTCGAATAGATCGGGCCCGGCGTCGTCAGCGTATAGTTGGGCATGATCAGCGTGATGGTCGCCAGCGCGATCAGTGTGCTGAGATAGACGTTGGAGCCTGAAACCTGGAAACCCTGCTCGCGGTAGCGCAGGCCGCCGATGAAGACGCAGAGGCCGACGAGCCCATTGCAGACGATCATCACCACGGCAAACACGGTGTCGCGCGCGAGCTCCGGCGCCGGCTTGTCGCCGAGCATGATGGTGGTGATCAGCGCGACCTCGATGATGGTCACCGCGAGCGTGAGCAGCAACGTGCCGAACGGTTCGCCGATCCGCTCCGCAATCACCTCGGAGTGATGAACGGCAGCGAACACCGTTCCGAACAGGATCACCAGCAGGACGATCGCAAACACGAAACCGCCGACGGACAGGGTGAAGCCGTATCCCATCGCGGTGACGATCAGGAACAGCAGCACCGCCAGGGCGGGAAATAGCCATGACGACCGCGGCATCGGTCCGTGTGCGCTCATGCAGACAATTCCTCAAATCAAGCCGGGGTCGATTATGCGCGAGAAGATCGCATGCGTCAGCCCTCAGCTGCCATTGATGAATCGTCGCGCGGTCTCCATGGCCCCGAAGGCATCGAGATCGTTGTGTCCGCCGCCGGGAAGTCGCACGAGGCGCTTGGGCTCGCGAGCGAGTGCGTACAGCCGCTCGCCGAGCGCGATCGGGATGGTCGGATCGTCCGTGCCATGCATGATCAGAAGCGGCGCAGTGACGCGGGCGATGCGCTCGTCCGAGCGAAACTGGTCGCGCATCAACAAGCGGACCGGGACCAAGGGGTAGAGCGAGGCGGCGACGTCGGCCATCGACGTGTAAGGTGCCTCCAGGACCAATTTGCCGATCTTGTGGTCGGATGCGATGGCGATCGCAAGGCCGGTCCCGAGCGAGAAGCCCCAGGCGACAATGCGCTCCGCCGCGTAGCGCGAGGCTGCGAAGGCGTAATCGGTCGCGGCGTCGCGCAGCAGTCCCTGCTCGCTCGGCGCGCCACTCGAGCCGGCATAGCCGCGATAGGACAGCGCGACGAGACCGGTGCCGTCGGCCGTCATGGCCCTGAAGCGACCGACAAGGCCGGCAAGATAATCCCCGTTGCCGTGAAAATAGAGGATCACGGGACGGCCGGGCTTTGCCGGCACGTGCCAGACGATCACCTTCTCGCCATCCGACGTGGTGAGCAGATGCTCTTCCGCCTCGGGAAGGCCTGCGGCGGCAGGCGCGGTAGGTTCGACGGTCGGGGCCGGAAACAGCATGTCGCGCTGCTTCACGTAGAGCAGGACGAGACCGGCGAGATAAGCAACCGCAGCGATTGCCAGGAGCCACTTCAGAACGGCCAACATCCGGAGCAAACCTTAGCTAGATCAGCTGCAGGACCGCCATTCGGGCCGGGCCCGCGACCAAGGACATAGCGCAGACGGGTGGACTAGGGGTAGGCTCGCGCTAGAGTTGCCGGCCGAGGGAGAACGTCAATGCTTAAGGAGGTAAGCTACCACGGGAGCGATCCAAAAGCCGTGCAGAAACGGCATCCCGAATACGGACGGTGGGACAAGCTAGGATTGCCTATTCTAGCCATGATCTATTGGACCGACGAGTACGTAGTCTACATAGACGAGAACTCCGACATCGACTTTCGAATGAACGGGGAAGTTGCTCCAGAGAAGGTCGCTGAATTTAATCGAATCCTGAACGAAGCATCCTCGCTCGAAATATCCGTTTCAGATGAATTCCCCCAACACACCAAGCTTCAGTGCAAGCAGTTCATTGGAGAAGCCATAGCGTGTTGCCTCGACCAAGATTTCGTCAATGCCGCTCGGATGCTCGCGTCGGCGCGGGTTTTTGTTGAAGGACGCAGCAGAGAGCTCTCGCGCATGTGGTATGTCGCAGGGTGCTGCCTTATCGCTGGGCCATTGTTGCTAGCGGGGCTTGCCGTTTGGTTCTTTCGGAACACTGTGATTCTGAGCGTCGGGCAGGCTGCATTCTGGCTCATCCTCTGCGCCGGAGCGGGTGCGCTAGGTGCGCTACTTTCAGTTATCTCTCGTGGCGGAACGCTACGGTTCGACGCATCATCCGGAAAAGCCCTTCACTATTTTGAGGGTGCTTCGAGAGTTGTTGCCGGCTCAATTTCCGGGGTCGTCGTCGGGATCGCCGTCAAATCCGGCCTCATTCTGACGCCCTTGTTTCAGGGCAACAAAGCGGGCTTCATTCTGCTTCTCTCGGCCATCGCCGCCGGCGCCGCAGAGCGATTTGCAACATCAATCATTTCAGACGTTAGCTCCATTGGTCTTAGTGGAGCTAAATCCGGGTCTTCCGAGCTGCCTGTCGACGAAGCAACAAATCGAGGGAAGACCCGAAAAACGCCTCGCCTGAGGCAGACGTCTACATCGCCTTGACGATGTTCTCGGTAACCTTCTTGGCGTCGCCGAGCAGCATCATGGTGTTGTCGCGATAGAACAGCGGGTTGTCGATGCCGGCGTAGCCCGAAGCCAGCGAGCGCTTGATGAACATCACCGTGCCGGCCTTCCAGACCTGGAGCACCGGCATGCCGTAGATCGGCGAAGTCTTGTCCTCTTCGGCCGCCGGGTTGGTGACGTCGTTGGCGCCGATCACGAAGGCGATGTCGGCCTGGGCGAATTCGGAGTTGATGTCCTCGAGCTCGAACACCTCGTCATAGGGCACATTGGCTTCGGCCAGCAGCACGTTCATGTGGCCGGGCATGCGGCCCGCGACCGGGTGGATGGCGTACTTCACCTCGACGCCTTCCTTCTTCAGCATGTCGGCCATCTCGCGCAGCGCGTGCTGGGCCTGCGCCACCGCCATGCCGTAGCCGGGCACGATGATGACCTTGGAGGCGTTCTTCATGATGAAGGCGGCATCGTCGGCCGAGCCGAGCTTTGCCGGCTTCTGCTCGCCGGTACCCCCGCCGGCCGCCGCGGTCTCGCCGCCGAAGCCGCCGAGGATGACCGAGATGAAGGACCGGTTCATCGCGTGGCACATGATGTAGGACAGGATCGCGCCGGATGAGCCGACCAGCGCGCCGGTGATGATCAGCGCGGAATTGCCGAGCGTGAAGCCGATGCCGGCCGCGGCCCATCCCGAATAGGAGTTCAGCATCGAGATCACGACCGGCATGTCGGCGCCGCCGATCGGGATGATCATGAGCACGCCGAGGGCGAGCGCCAGGATGACGTTGAGCCAGAAGAACACCGGGCTGCCGGTAACCACGAGCCCGACGATGCAGGCGACCAGCGCGACCGCGAGCGCGATGTTGATGAGATGCCGCGCCGGCAGGATGATCGGCGCGCCGCTCATGCGGGCCGACAGCTTGAGGAATGCGATCACCGAGCCGGTGAACGTCAGCGCACCGATGGCGACGCCGAGCGACATTTCGACCAGGCTCTGCGTGTGGATGTTGCCGGGGGTGCCGATGTCGAAGGCCTCAGGCGCATAGAATGCGCCGGCGGCGACCAGCACCGCGGCCATGCCGACCAGCGAGTGGAAGGCAGCGACCAGTTCCGGCATCGAGGTCATCGGCACACGGCGTGCGATCACCGCGCCGATCGCAGCACCGATGGCGATGCCGACGATGACGAGCAGCCAGGCAAGGCCGTCGGCCGGCGGATGGTTGGCAAGCGTGGTGGCGACCGCGATCGCCATGCCGATCATGCCGAGCAGGTTGCCCTGGCGCGAAGAGGCCGGGCTCGACAGCCCGCGCAGTGACAGGATGAACAGCACCCCCGCCACGAGATACAACAATGCAGAGAGATTGGCGTTCATCTCAGGTCCCCATCTGTCCCATCAGCCCGAGGTGGCCGCTTACTTGGCCTTCTTCTTGTACATCGCCAGCATGCGCTGGGTGACAAGGAAGCCGCCGAAGATATTGATGCAGGCAAAGATCAGCGCGATGAAGCCGAAGCCGCGCGCCCAGCCCGAACCGCTCGACACGTTGGCAACGCCGCCCGCGAGCAGCGCGCCGACCACGATCACCGAGGAGATCGCGTTGGTGACGCTCATCAGCGGTGTATGCAGTGCCGGGGTCACCGACCACACCACGAAATAGCCGACGAACACCGCCAGCACGAAAATCGACAGCCGGAAGATGAAGGGATCGACGACCTGTGCGACATGCTCCATGGCTTCTCTCCTCTAGGCTTTCGGCTGGAAGTTCGGGTGGATGACGGCGCCGTCCTTGGTGAGCGCGGTTGCCTTCACGAGCTCGTCGTCCCAGTTCACGGCAAGCTTCTTCTCTTTCTTGTCGATCATGGTCTCGATGAAGGAGAACAGGTTGCGCGCATAGAGGCCGGAAGCCGAGGCGGCGACGCGGCCGGCGACGTTGGTGTAGCCGACGATCTTGATGCCATCGATCTCGGCGACTTCGCCCGCCCTGGCGCCCTCGACGTTGCCGCCGCGCTCGACGGCGAGGTCGACCAGCACCGAGCCCGGCTTCATCGACTTGACCATCTCGGCCGAGACGAGCTTTGGCGCCGGCCGGCCCGGGATCAGCGCGGTCGTGATCACGATGTCCTGCTTCTTGATGTGCTCGGCGGTGAGCGCGGCCTGCTTGGCCTGGTATTCCTTGGACATTTCCTTCGCGTAACCGCCGGCGGTCTGCGCGTTCTTGAACTCCTCGTCCTCGACGGCGAGGAATTTGGCGCCAAGGCTCTCCACCTGCTCCTTGGTGGCCGGCCGCACATCGGTCGCGGTCACGATGGCGCCGAGGCGGCGCGCAGTCGCGATCGCCTGGAGGCCGGCAACGCCGACGCCCATCACGAACACTTTTGCGGCGGGCACGGTGCCGGCGGCGGTCATCATCATCGGGAAGGCGCGGCCGAAGGCTTCGGCGCCCTCGATGACGGCGCGGTAGCCGGCGAGGTTGGCCTGCGACGACAGCACGTCCATCACCTGCGCGCGCGTGATGCGCGGCATCAGTTCCATGGCGAAGGCGGCGATGCCGGCATCGGCCATCGTCTTCAGCGCAGCCTCGTTGCCATAGGGATCCATGATCGCGATGACGAGCGCACCGCGCTTGTACTGGCCAAGCTCGGACGCCTCGGGGCGCTTCACCTTGATGATGATGTCGGCATCGACAAGCGCATCGGCGCTGACGGTAGCACCGGCGGCGGTGTAGTCGGAATCGAGCAGGCCCGACTTGACGCCGGCACCGGGCTCAACGGCGATCTCGGCGCCCAGAGCCTTGAACTTCTTCACCGTATCCGGCGAAGCGGCGACCCGCGGCTCGGACGGATCGATTTCCTTGGCAACGGCAATCTTCATGAGGCCTCCGGCGGCGCGGGACAGCGCGCATGCGAATTTAGCGTTACTCCCGCAACGTTGGATACCGGTTTTAGAACCGGCTTGGATGCAAATTTTCTGAGCAACCGCCGCCCTTGGCGGTGCAGCCGACGATGGATCAGGTCAGGAAGATCGCCATCAGGATGACGATGAGCGCCACCGTGGCCGTGCCGTACTTCACCAGCTTGATGAAGCCCTCATAGGTTTGCTCGTGGGCAACGTAGTCGTTGCCATCGGCGGTGCTGTACGCCACTTCGCTATGGTCGGCCATGGATGTCCCCAGTCGAAAAGTCGAATTCCCGGCTGGCATTACCGCAATCCGCCGGACAGGGCAACGGCACAGCTGCGCAGTTTTCCCGCAAATCGGCTCATTTGGAAACCCGATTGTCGGGACCGGGGAAGCGTTCGCCGCCCAACACCATCCTACTCCTGGTCCAAAACGGCGATCATGAACGTCGCGGTCTCCGGCTCGACGTCGGCTTCGACCACAGCCAGACCGAGCGCACGGCGCACCGCGTCGACAGCCTCCTCGCCGCCATCGGTGAATCTCGCCGTGTCCGGAGCAGTGCCCGAGCCGACCGCAACGGGATGATCGCCGGCCAGGAAGCCGTGCGTCATGTGGAAACCAAGCGCGCGATAGACCTCGAACTGCTCTTCCGAGAAGAACTGGTCGCCGGTGGTCTCGTGCGGGAAGCGATTGTTTCGTCGCGCGTAATCCCGGATGTAGTCGTTTTCGTCGCCGGTGAGCGAGGACTTGATATAGACGAGATGGCCCTTCTCCTGGCCGCCGTAGTCGATGGTGCCGATCGCGACGTGAACGTGGTCCCGCGGCGCATTGTCGTGCTCGTCTGGCGATGAGGGGTCACCGGCCTTGTCTGCATTGCGCGCCATCAGTGCGCGGGTGCGTTCGCGGATCGGCGTCCAGGGCAGATCAATCCGGATCCCGAGGTCGATCCGCGCATAGCGCTGCAGCGTCATCAGCGAGGCGAAGTTCATCGGCGCATCGGCTTCCGCATCGACCGCGATGATCACCTTGCAGCGCCGACGCAACAGCTCGTAGACGCCTAGGTTCTCGATGTGGCCACCATCGGTGAGATAGACGCTGTCGCTGTTCTCGTAGAGACGCCCGGAGATTTCCGACCAGAAATAAAGCGGCGTGGAGCGACGCTGGGGCCGCACGCGCTCATCGACGTAACGCGGATTCTTCAGCCAATACCCGAGACGCACGTTGAGAAGCGCAAGCGTCGGCGTCAGCGCTCTGATCGAGTTCGAGCCCATGTTTGAGGAGGCCGCCGCGCCCGAGATCGCCATGGCAGTGGCGAGATCGAGACTCTGCTCGTCATCCTGCACCGCCCAGGTCGGGGCATAGCCCGTCGCCTCGCTGCCAACATTCAGCGCGGAAAACATGAAGAAGTCCGCGTTGCGGCCGCGCCGATTGGCAAAGTCCGAGCCCTGGATGTTCAGCGCCGTATTGATGAGTTGATAGGGCGCGTGCAAGCTCGGAGCGGCAGCCTGCCCAGCCGTTTCGGGGTCCTCCGTCCGAACCGCAAAGAGATCGCTGAGCTTCATGCGATCGAGCGGCTTGAAATCGCGCCCCTGGTCGAGGCTTGCCTCGACGCGCCCGATGTCGCCATCGGCCGAACGAGTCGGATCGAACAGGAAGGCCTTGCTCAGGCGATCGCGATATAGCCGATGCAGCGAGTTCGCATTCGGCGTCAGAAAGAACGAGATGACGAACAACACGACGCCGGCAAGGGTATAGAGGATGACCATCGGAAGGCTAAATGAGTAGCCGAGCTCGGAGGCCGCCCCCTGAAATAGATTCGGGTACTCTCTCTGAACGACGCCTCCAATTTTCTGGGCTAGGAATTCGAGCCATGCGGGGGCGTGCCAGGTCGGCGTCAGCCTCTCCGTATTCGGAACGACCGGCGGCATCGCTTTCGGCGTGATCTCGGCGGACAAGGTGCCGGTGCTGGCGTCGAACTGGATCTTGCCCGCCAGATTTCCCGCAGGCGCGTTTGATTTGGCATTGGCGAGGCACTCTCTTTGGGCCGCCGCGCCCAGAGCCGACGGGCACCTTTCGAACAGGTCGTTGGCGATGCCCCAATACGACAGATAGAGGTAGGCGACCCAGATGATCAGCGGCAGCGCGAGACCCGCGATCCACAGGGCGGCCTTGGCTACAATGGCGAGCACGAGCGAGCCCCATTGTGAGGACACGCTGTTGCCCTTCAGCACCTCTGCGAATTGCTGCCTGAATGCGGTGACGAAGACGCCGATTGGCGCGGCGATCGCCGCGAGGGACTTGATCCAGGTGATGGCGACGGCGCCGACCGGTCCGCCGAGCGCGTTGCTCTCGGCAACGTCGAACATCTGGCCCAGCATGAAGGGCTGAAATTCGAAGAAGGCGAGGACTGCGAGCAGCACGAGGAAGGTCGCGCCGGCGCTCGGCCAATGCGAGCGGAACTCCTGGCGCTTGCCCGGACTTGCAAATGATTGTTTGAGGGCCCAGCCGAAGAACAGGACAACCCCGATGATGGCCGTCGCCAGGGTCAGCGCGAAATGCTGGACCTGAAGAAAACGCGCGAAATCGCAGGCGACGCCGAGCAGCAACGCGAGACCGGCAAGATAGGCGCACACGACGCTCGGGCCGCTGCCGCGGACCGAGCGGGAGCTGAAATAGGCAAGTACGCTGCCGACGAGCAGCACCAAGGCGGCGGCAGCTCCGAAGGCGGTGAAGCCGTAACGATCGATGCTGCTGAAATCGTGCAGCTCGCACAGTTTGCGATCGTTGAAGCCGATCCCGAAGATGTTCGCGACCGTGAGGCAGCTCCGAAGCGGCGTCGACCAGATGGTGATCGCGGCAAGCAGCAGCACGACCGGCAGCGTCAGCCCGATATTGGCGACCAGGCCGCGCACGACGATCGCAATTCCTGTCAGGAGATCGCGCACACCGGCGGGGATCAGATAGTTGGAATAGTTCCGCAGATGTCCGACGGAGGGCGTGTCGCTGATCTCGGCTGCCGTGACAGTTCCGCCCGCCGGCCTCTCGCCGAATACGAACCGACGCGCGACCGTCATGGTCGCGCTGAGCGACGTCCCCATATAGCCGCCGCCCGATACCGTGGAGAGATAGTCGATCCGCCCGATCAGATTGTGATGGTTGAGCGCCTGCAGCACGCCCAGGCAAACGGCCGAGGAGCGAATGCCACCGCCGGACAAGGCGAGCCCGGTGACGTCGAGCAACTGGCAGGGTTCTAAGCTATCTGGATCGATGCGCCGGTCCGGCTCGCGGCGGGTGTTGATCGCTGCGATTTCGCCGCGGACGATCTGGTGGTGCTTTTCGCACCACGGCGTTTCCTCATCGACGGCAGCGGCGTTTCTGGCTTCTACGGCTCGCGCGGCGGGTCCTTGATCGAGCATGGGTGTCACCCCCAGGCGGAAATCGATCCATCAACAATCAGCAGTTGAAAAATATATTCTCAGTACGCACAAGATTAGTCTTGCCAGTTTTCGCGAACGTTCAATCCCACGTAGCAGGATCTCCGGTCCCGTCTCGAAGGTGGCCTGGAAACGTACCGGCTGGAAGAAGGGTGTGAAGGCTGCAAGATGCACTGAAATGCAGGGCAATGACGTCGTTCGAGACCGATTCCACCAACAAGGGAGGCGTGCGCGGTACCGCGTCCAGGAGCACATTGCCGAGTTCGCGAAAAAATGTCGCAGCCGCGGCGCCCGTCAGTCCCGTCGAGAGCCGAAGCAGCGTTCGCGCAGCTTCAGCCCATCGCCTCCAGCTCGTCGATCATCCCGGCGATGACGCTAAGACCGCCGTCCCAGAATTTCGGGTCCTTGGCATCGAGCCCGAAGGGCCGCAACAGCTCGGAGTAGTGCTTGGTGCCGCCGGCAGCAAGCATATCGAGGTAGCGCTCGGCGAAACCCTCAGCGGCATTCTCGTAGACAGCATAGAGCGAGTTCACGAGGCAATCGCCGAATGCATAGGCGTAGACATAGAACGGCGAATGGATGAAGTGCGGGATGTACATCCAGTAGTTCTCATACCCCGCCTTGATCTCGATCGCGGGACCGAGACTTTCGCCCTGCACCGAGAGCCAGATCTCGCCTAGCCGCGTCGCGGTGAGCTCGCCGCTCTTGCGCTCGCTGTGCACGGCGCGCTCGAAGGAATAGAACGCGATCTGCCGCACCACGGTATTGATCATGTCCTCGACCTTGCCGGCGAGCAGCGCCTGGCGCTGTTTTGCATTCTTGGTCTGGGCAAGGAGCCGCTTGAACGTGAGCATCTCGCCGAACACGCTGGCGGTCTCGGCCAGCGTCAGCGGTGTCGGCGCCATCAACGCGCCGTTCCTGGCCGCCAGCACCTGGTGCACGCCGTGGCCGAGCTCGTGCGCAAGCGTCATCACGTCGCGCGGCTTGCCCTGATAATTCATCAGCACGTAAGGGTGCGCCGACGGTGTGGTCGGATGCGAGAAGGCGCCCGGCGCCTTGCCGGGACGAACCGGCGCGTCGATCCAGCGATCACTGAAGAAGCGCTCGGCGATGTCGGCCATCTTGGGCGAGAAGCCGCGATAGGCCGTCAGCACCATGTTCCTCGCATCGGGCCAGGCGATGGTATCGGTCGCGGCAAAGGGCAGAGGGGCGTTGCGATCCCAGTAGGCGAGCCGCTTCTTCTTGAACCAGCGCGCCTTCAGCGCGTAGTAGCGGTGCGACAGCCTTGGATAGGCCGCGCGCACCGAGGCGACCAGCGCATCCACCACCTCGCGCTCGACGCGGTTGTTCAGATGTCGGGAATCCGCGACGTCCTTGAAGCCGCGCCAGCGGTCGGAGATGTCCTTGTCCTTGGCGAGCGTGTTGGTGATCAGCGCGAAGGTGCGCTCATTGGCCTTGAAGGTTTTTGCCAAAGCTTCCGCCGCAGTCTTGCGCTTGGCGCCGTCGCGGTCCTGCAAGAGATTCAGCGTCGGCTCGATCGCGAGCTCCTTGGGCCCGACCTTGAAGCGCAGGCCGGAGATGGTTTGGTCGAACAGCCTGTTCCAGGCCGAGTAGCCGGTCTGCGCCTTTTCCAGGAAGAGCTGCTCGAGCTTGTCGTCGAGCTGATACGGCTTCTCCTTGCGCAAATCCTCGATCCAGGGGCGATAATGCGCGAGCTCGGAAGCCTGCATCGCACGGGTCAAGATATCGTCATCGATGCGGTTGAGCTCGAGCGCGAAGAACAGAAGATGGGTCGAGGCGACCGTCAGTCGCTCTGACACATCGCCGTAAAACTTTGAAATCTTGGGATCAACGCTGTCGCCGGCGTGGACGAGCCCGGCATAGGAGCCGAGCCGGCCGGCGAGATCGTCGATCGCCTCGTACCGCCGCACGGCCTCCGCGAGCCATTTTCCGCCATCTTCCTTTGCTGTCCCTGTCGCGAGCTTGCCCTTGTAGTCGGTCTCGAACGCGACGCAATCGGCATCCATCTTCTCGAGATCGCGCGCCACTTCCGGCGCGGTGATCCCGGAATAGAGGTCGGCGAGGTTCCACTCCGGAAGCTTGCCGGTTTTGCTCACAGCTTTGCCGGAGGGTTTTGCTTTGGCGGCGGCTTTCTTGGTGTTCGGCTTGCGGAGAGCAGACGTGCTAAGAGCGGACTTGCTAAGTGCGGATTTGGAGCGCGAAGTCATCGTGTTGGAAACCTGTGTTCAACGATCGCAATGGATGGGGTCAGCAAGGTTTAAGAGTACGTTAATCGGCTTCGGCCAGAGTGCCCCGATTCGAGACAGATAGTTGTAGCGTGCGGGGAACACCATGGCTGCCAGTATTTTGATTGCCGATGACGACGCCGTCGCGCGCCGCCTGGTCGAGAACATGGTGCAGAAATGCGGCTATGAAACGATCATCGTCGATTCCGGCGATGCCGCGCTCGCCGCCCTCACCGCGCCCGACGCTCCCGCCGTCGACGCAGTCATCCTCGATCTCGTGATGCCCGGCCTCGACGGCATGGGCGTCCTGGCAAAGATCCGAGAGGCTGGCCTCAGCGTGCCCGTCATCGTCCAGACCGCGCATGGCGGCATCGACAACGTGATCTCGGCGATGCGCGCAGGTGCGGCCGACTTCGTGGTCAAGCCGGTTGGCATGGAGCGCCTCCAGGTCTCCTTGCGCAACGCGCTCAACGCGTCCGCGCTCAAGGGCGAATTGCAGCGGATCCGGCACAGCCGCGAGGGCCGGCTGACGTTCTCCGACATCATCACCCGCAGCGACGCGATGGCGCATGTGATGCGCACCGCGCAGAAGGCGGCAAATTCTTCGATTCCCGTGCTGATCGAAGGTGACTCCGGCGTCGGCAAGGAGATGTTCGCACGCGCCATCCACGGCAGCGGCGAGCGCAAGGCAAAGCCGTTCGTCGCGGTCAATTGCGGCGCGATCCCCGACAATCTCGTCGAGTCGATCCTGTTCGGCCATGAGAAAGGCGCCTTCACCGGCGCGACCGAGCGGCACGCCGGCAAGTTCGTCGAGGCCCATGGCGGCACGCTGTTTCTGGACGAGGTCAGCGAGCTGCCGCTGACCGCGCAGGTCAAGCTGCTCCGCGCACTCCAGGAGGGCGCTGTCGAGGCTGTCGGCGGGCGCAAGCCGGTGAAGGTCGACGTCCGCATCATTTCCGCGACCAATCGCAAGCTCCTGGACCGGGTGAAGCAGGGCCACTTCCGCGAGGACCTGTTCTACCGCCTTCACGTCCTGCCGCTGACGATCCCGAATTTGCGCGCGCGGCGCGAGGACATCCCGCATCTGCTGCGGCATTTCCTGGCGCGGTTCGCCGCGGAGGAGAACCGCTCGATCACCGGCATCAGCGGCGAGGCGATGGCGCATCTCTCAACGCTCGACTGGCCCGGCAACATCCGCCAGCTCGAGAACGCGGTCTATCGCGCGGTGGTCATGAGCGAAGGCGACCGGCTTGGCCTCGACGATTTCCCGCTGCTTGCCGCGCACCCGCAACAGATGACCGACGCTCCGATGGCGCCGCTGATGCTGGAGCCGGTCGCGCCGATGGCGCCCACCATGATTTCAGGTAATGAAATACCGATCGCCCCACTGCCCGCCGCCGGCTCCCTCGCGATGCTGACCAGCACCGGGGAAGTACGGCCTCTGGAGGAGATGGAGAACGAAATCATCCGCTTCGCGATCTCGCATTACCGCGGGCAGATGTCGGAGGTCGCGCGCCGCCTCAAAATTGGCCGCTCTACGCTCTACCGCAAACTCGACGAAGCCGGCGTCCAAGGATCTGGCGGCAAAAGCGGCGAGGAGACGCACTGAGCAGGACTCGCGGAACGACGTTCCCTTTATGGCCTAAACGGGGCGCAAGTCCTTCGCATTGCGGGCGATTTGAACCGTGACCGGGAAGTGACAGACAAAGGGAAAAGCGCTTGGCAGGAGCGCACAATCCGTTGCCAAGAGGCTTCCTTGAAGTCAGTTTGTCGTGAGTTGTCCCGGGTGGCGCTGGCTGCAAAAACGGGGCCTGTATATCGTCTGCGTAAGAATCGTTGCGTGCAGGCGTGCAACTTTCGAGAAGCCGGCGCGATTGGCCGAAGCTGTTAGACGATAACGAATCTGTCCAGTGAATCCGTTCCATGGGGACGGTTCACCCGAGGGGTGTGTCACGATGCGAGACTGTTTGAACAACCGTGCAGGCTTTGACCGCGTGCTGATGACGGTCGCGGCGACCTTCCTCACGGTGTCGGCCACTTCGGCGCTGGCCCAGGACCAGCCGCGCAGCAGCGCCGCGGAGCTCGCGATCGAAGCCGCGATCCCGCGCCCAGAACCGGCTAACGTCCCGCCTCCGACCGCCGCCGACATCAAGCTCGACACGACCGCGACCGTGCAGGAGCCGGCCAGGGACGCAAGCAGCAAGGAGCCCGTGAAGGCGGAAGCTGCCCCGGCGCCCGACAAGGTCGGAACCAAGCCTTCTGACGTCGCCACGACGCCTGCCACAGAGGCGCCGAAGAACGAGACGGCGAAGACCGAGCCCGCCAAGACCGAGCCTTCCAAGATTGAACCTTCCAAGTCTGAACCTTCCAAGTCTGAACCTTCCAAGTCTGAACCGGCAAAGACCGAAGCTGCGACCGCGCCGGCCGCGCCAGCGACCGCTGCAGCACCGGCCGAGCCGCCGAAGGATGTCGCGAAAGAGCCGGCCGCCGAACCGGTGAAGGCCGCGAGCAACGTTCCCGCCGCCGATCAGCCGGTTGCCGACAAGATCAAGGACGCGCTCGGCGCCAAGAGCTCGCGTTATTTCGATCGCAAGAACGAGCGCGCCGCCGTCGAGAAGTTTTACGGCGCGCGTGACTTCGCGCCGGTCTGGACGCAAGGCGGCAGCCTCAGCGCTTCGGCTAAGGGCGTGATCGCACGGCTGAAGGATGCCGCGTCCGACGGGCTCAACGCCGCCGACTATCCGGTGCCGGATTTCGCGGCAGCCACGACGCCCGATGCGCTCGCCGAGGCCGAGCTCAAGCTCACCGCCAGCATGCTGGACTATGCGCGCCAGGCGCAGAGCGGCCGCATGCACTGGTCGCAGGTCAGCGCCGACATCCTTTATCCCGAGCATCCGGTCGACCCGAGCGAGGTGCTGACCAAGGTCACGACCGCGTCTGATGCGTCCATAGCACTCGACGGCTACAACCCGCCGCAGAAGCTCTACAAGGAGCTCAAGGCGAAGCTCGCCCAGCTCCGCGGCCAGGGCGAAGGCCCGGTGATCGAAATCACCGACGGCCCGGCGCTGAGGTACACACCGGCGCGCGGCAAGAAGCGGGCGGAAGTCGTCGTCCAGGATCCGCGCGTACCGCAGCTCCGCGCCAAGCTCGGCATCACCGAGAATGCCAACGACGACCACTATGACGCGACGGTTGCGGAAGCCGTGCGGAAATTCCAGGACGGCGTCGAAATGAAGGCGACCGGCGTCCTCGACGCGCCGACCGTGAGGGCTCTGAACAGCCCGAAGCGCGACAGGCAGATCGACACCGTGCTCGTGAACATGGAGCGCTGGCGCTGGCTGCCGCGCGATCTCGGCGTGCCGTCGCTCGGCGATGCCTATGTCATCCTCAACATTCCCGACTACACGCTGAAGGTCATGCAGCGCGGCCAGCAGGTCTGGACCACGCGCGTGGTCACGGGCAAGCCGGGGACGCACGCCACCCCGCTGCTCAGCGAGACGATGAAGTACATCACGGTCAACCCGACCTGGAACGTGCCGCCGTCGATCGTCTACAACGAATATCTGCCGGCGCTGCAGCAGGACCCGACCGTGCTCCAGCGCATGGGCCTGCGCCTCGAGCAGAACCGCGACGGCTCCGTGCACATCTCGCAGCCGCCGGGTGAAGCCAACGCGCTCGGCCGCGTCCGCTTCAACTTCCCGAACAAGTTCCTGGTCTATCAGCACGACACGCCGGACAAGTACCTGTTCGCCAAGGAAGAGCGCGCCTTCAGCCATGGCTGCATGCGGGTGCAGAACCCGGATCAGTACGCCTCCGTGCTGCTCAACATCACGATGCCGAACGAGCACTACACGCCGGAGCGGATCCGCAGCATGTACGGCTCCAGCGAGATCGATCTGAAATTCCCCACCCCGATCCCGGTCAACATCACCTACCAGACCGCGTTCGTGGACGACGGTGGCAAGCTGCAACTCCGCAGGGACGTCTATGGCCGCGACGCGACCATGATCAGCATCCTGAAGAACAGCCGTGGCAAGGACCTCGAGAACGTCGTCGCCCATTCGCAGCCGAGCTATTCGCGGCCTGCCACGACCCTGCCCTCTGGCGTCGCGGTCGCCAATAGCGGCTTCGGAGGCGGCTTCTCGTCCGGACCGTCGTTTTTCGAGCGGCTGTTCGGACCGCCGACCCCGCCGCCGGCTCCGGTCGGCCGGCGCCAGCAGCGCGTTTTCACCCGCTGATCCCTACCGGCCGGGCTCGCGCCAAAAAGAAAATTCGTCAATGAAATCAACGATCCCGTCGTCCGACGGGATCGTTTAACGTTAACCATTGTCCACCAGCCCCGCCGCGGGGGGCGTTTTTTCGCCACACTCGACCGGTTAGGTCTGTACCCTGACTTGGGTTTCGACTTGGGTTTTCGACTTGGGATCCCTCTTGGGATCTCGTTGGGTTGGGGGCGGGAAGGTAAACCTCAAATTAACCTTCTCGCTTTAAGAAAGCGTTCATCCTCTTTCGCGCGCTAGCGGGGTTGGCGGGAGAGAGTCCATTTGAACGCTCGTCGACTGGGTGGGCTCATTCGTGCTGACTGGTTTCGCACGCCAATTCGTTGCGGTGTCGTTGTCCCATGCGGGAGTCATGGCCGGTTCTCGGATCGGCCTGACCTCGCTGCTTTTGCTTGCCGGCGCCGGCAACGTGCACGACGCGACCGCGCTGAACGAGACCCGCACCCTCTCCTTCCACCACACCCATTCCGGCGAGGACCTCACCGTCACCTTCAAGCGCGACGGGCGCTATGACGAGGGCGCGCTGAAGCAGCTCAATCACTATCTCCGAGACTGGCGCAGCCAGGACGAGACCGTGATGGACCGCCACCTCTTCGATATCCTCTGGGAGGTCTATCGCGACGTCGACGGCAGGCAGCCGATCCAGATCGTCTCCTCCTACCGCTCCCCCGCCACCAACGCCATGCTTCGCCGCCGCTCCTCAGGCGTGGCGCGCTTCAGCCAGCACATGCTGGGGCATGCAATGGACTTCTACATTCCGGGCGTGCCGCTGGAGCAGATCCGCTTCGCAGGGCTCCGCCTGCAACGCGGCGGGGTCGGCTTCTACCCGACCTCCGGTTCGCCTTTCGTGCATCTGGACACCGGCAGCATCCGGCACTGGCCGCGCATGACGCATGACCAGCTCGCCCGTGTCTTCCCGGACGGACGCACCGTACACCTGCCGACCGATGGCACGCCGCTCAAGGGCTATGAGCTCGCCAAGGCCGACATCGAGCGGCGCGGCAATGGCGATGACGCCGCGACGATCGGCAAGCCGAGCTTCCTGGCAGCGTTGTTCAAGGGCAAATCGGCCCCCGCCAGCGACGAGGATGACGAGGGCGCACCGGCCGTCAGTGCCAAGCCTGTAGCGCCGACCGTGGTGGCCGCGGCAGCGCCTGCCAAAACCGCTGAGAAGCCCACCGATCCGGTGCCGACGCCGCGCGCCAAGCCGCAACTTCCGGCCGCGATCCAGCTCGCCGCGGCCGACATGCAGGTCGTGCAGGCGCCCAAGCCGAAGCCTGCTCCCGCCGCCGACAAATCGACTGAGGTCAAATCAACCGAAGCGAAACCGCAGACGCCCGCCGACATCATCAACGCCCGCGGCTTCTGGGATGCGCCGGCGGCTCCGCAGCAGGCGACGCCGGCCCAGGTCGCGGCGCTCAGGGCGCGCCAGGCACTGGCCTCGGCGACCGATCCGCAGGCGACCGCAAGCGTTTCTTCATCGGCCTATCAGGCGCTGGCCTATGCGCCGGCCGCCGCCCCACCGGTCGACCGTGGCAACGTCGTCGCCGCCTCCGCGCCGATCCCGCGCGCGGCCCGTCCGCTTGCTGCGACCCGCAACCTCGCCCCCGCCACCGAGATCAACACCGTCGTCACCAAGGGCGAGCAGGGCATGATCGCGACCTCGACGCGACTCTCGGCCGCCAAGGGCGAGAGCATGTGGCTCAAGATCGTGATGCTGGCCCCGAGCGCCAGCCGCGCGATGTCGGTGACGCTGATGGGCGATATCGACATGATCGCGATGCGCGCCTACTTCATCAAGCCGCAGGCCGTCGTCGCGATGGGCTTCACCGACGATCCGATGCAGGGCATGTCCTGCGACAGCTTCTCGGGCTCGGCGACCGCCAAGCTCGAAACCACGTCCTTCGTGGTCCGCACCGCCGCGCTGCGCTGACCACTTCCCGCGACATTGCTTTCGTAGCCCGGATCGAGCGCAGCGAAATCCGGAGTTGTTGCGCGCTGAAAGATTCCCGGATTACGCAACGCTCCATCCGGGCTGCGAACTATCTCCGGCCGCGGCGATCGAGATGATATGTGAGCGCCAGCGACAGGCAGACCGCGAGCGGCTGCTTCGCTAGCGTGCCCGAAACAGGCAGCAGCAATGCCCGGTTCTGGCGATATTCGAACTGATCCGGAAAACGCTCGCGAAACGCTTCGATCAGCGTCGTCTTGCAATTGAACAGGACAGCGGCGTGATCATCGGACTCTTTCACGCGGCCGAGCCGTATGGTGCTTCCGCTTCCGGAATGTTCGGTGAGATAGGCCGGCTCGCCCCATTTCAACGTCTCGGTCAGCGCACCGACGTCGTCGAGCGCCCTGGCGGTCGCGAAGATGAGCTTGCGCACGTCGAGAAGACGCCGGCGGATCGGCGGTGGAAAGGCTTCGAAGGCGCGGCTCACCTCGCGCGGTAGTGGGGGCACCATCACGGCCGATCGCTCAGTGGCAGATGGATGGCGGTGAGGAGATCGCTGGGCGCTACCTCCATCGGATTGTTGCGATACGTCTCGAAGATGGGTGCATCGTCGCTCTCATGGCCTGATGATGGCAACCAAACGCCGAGCAGCCAGCGATAAGCGTCCTTCATGTCGGCGTACGGCCCCCTATAGGAGAGCCGCGCGTACACGCCACCGCGCAAGGTCATGGCTTCCAGAGAGGACGGAACAATCACGTCATCCGCAACCGGCGTACACGCCTTCGAGCGCAATTGATCGACGGCAACGAGATCGGGATCATCCAGGAAAGCTGCCCGCATCTCCTGGCCGGGCTTGAGCAACCGGCGAGATCCCAGCTCCGAGAATAGGCGTGTCATCGCCTTGTCGATCTGCATGTAGGATCCAACATGTAGCGCGGCCGCACAGCGCGT
Organism: Bradyrhizobium sp. UFLA05-89; assembly: GCF_059803475.1. Taxonomy (NCBI): domain Bacteria; kingdom Pseudomonadati; phylum Pseudomonadota; class Alphaproteobacteria; order Hyphomicrobiales; family Nitrobacteraceae; genus Bradyrhizobium; species Bradyrhizobium sp. UFLA05-89. The sequence continues at coordinate 82,460 of NZ_JBANBA010000006.1, forward strand.
CGGAGGCAGCGCCACGATGTCGACGGGAAACTCTTCGGCGTCCTGCTCACGCGTCGCGGCCTTGAACGCCGCGTGGCTGCCATTGGCGCGGTAGTCGGCCGGCGTCATGCCGTAGGCGTCTCTGAACGCGCGCGCAAAGGCGTCAACGGCGCCATACCCGGCCCGCTCCGCTATCGCCTTGATCGGCTCGCTCGAATTGGCGAGACGGTCCGCAGACCGAAGCAGGCGCAGGCGACGCATCGTTGCAGTGATCGTCTCCCCGCGCATCGCCACGTAGATGCGATGCCAGTGATAGCGCGAGATGCACGCGATCTCGGCGAGGTCGTCGAGGCGAATGTCATCGTCCAGATGCGCATAGATGTGGTCGACGACACGCGTCAGGCGCGCCTCATAGCTTGCTTGCGTTTGCGGTCTATTCATCGGCCCCGATCTCGATCTGCCCTGCGACAGTATCGCACGGAGCATTCCGACAAATCTTGCGGATTTGCGGGTAGCGGCTGCATCGGCAGCGCGCCGGTAGCTCAGCAATCAGGCCGGCAGGCCGGCCCCGCGAAGGCCCGTCTCGTAGCGCTGACGGTCGACCTCGCGCTTATAGTGCTGGCTGATGACATGATTGGCGACCGAAAATGCCGGCTCGCGCTTGAGAACCTCGGCCGCGTGGGCGCCGGCCGCAACCGAGTTGCCCATCTGCGCGAAGATCGCGGCGAGGAAGGCATGATGGGTATGGTCGGGCCGCGTGATCCGTGAAAAAGCTTCGGCGGCTTCGGCATATTTCTCGGCACAATAATAGGCTCGCCCGAGATGGCTCCAGAAGCGTTCGGGGTGATAGGGATTGAGCCGCATCGCCTTCTTGATCCAGTCGATGCCTTCCTCCGGCCGGCCTAGCCAGGTCAGCAGCTCGCCCTGCTGCACCACCACGAGATCATAGTTCGGGTTGAGCGCGAGGGCCCGTTCCTGATGGTAGGCAGCCCTGTCATGGTCGTCGCGGTTCAGATTGAGCGCGGCGAGGATGCGATGGACGTCGCTGTCATTGTCGTCGAGCGCCAGCGCGGTCTCGAGCTCGGACGACACGTGCTGGAAGGTCAGGTCGCGATCCGCACACCAGCCGTAGACCCAGGTCTGGCCGAGGACGCATGCCTTCCAGGCGTGCGCATGGGCGTAGTTCGCGTCGAGCGAAAGCGCGCGGTCGAGCAGAGACTGCGCGTGCGCATTGTCGTCGCGGTTCGAGCGGTGGTGCAGGATCTTGGCGGCCAGCACGCATTCGTAGGCCGCCATATTGTTGGTCGGCTTGCGTTTCGCGCGATCATGGCTCGCCGCCTCGACGCGGCCGGGCAGCGTCGCGGCGATCGCGCGGGTCATCTCGTCCTGGATCGCGAAGATGTCCTCGAGCTCGCGGTCATAGCGATCGGCCCAGATGTGCCGGTCGGTCTCGGCGTCGATCAGCTGCACGGTGACGCGCACGCGCCCTCCCGCCTTTCGCACGCTGCCTTCGACGACATAGTCGACGCCGAACTCGCGGGCGACGTCCAGCACCTTCACCGCCCTGCCCTTGTACACGAAGGTCGAGTTGCGGGAGATGACCAGCAGATCGTGGAAGCGCGACAGCTCGGTGATGATGTCTTCGGTCAGGCCGTCGGCAAAAAACTCCTGCTCCGGATCGCCGCTCATGTTGGCGAAGGGCAGCACGGCGATCGAAGGCTTCTTCGAAACGCCCGGCGCGGGCGCGGTGTCCGTCGCCCCGTCCAGCGCGCCCGCCATCTCCTGGTTCAGCCGCACGCGGAAGACGCGGATGGGTCGCGCGATGTTCTTGACGTTCTGCTCGCCCAGATCGTCGAAGTCGATGCCATCGAGACGCTGGCCGAGCTGGTCGCGAACCGCGCTCGAGATGCAGATGCCGCCAGGTTCGGCCAGCGCCTCCAGCCGGGCTGCAACGTTGACGCCATCGCCGAAAATGTCGTTCTGGTCGACGATCACGTCGCCCAGATTGATGCCGATGCGAAACTGTATCCACCGTCCAGCCGCAACGTCGGCATTACGCCGACCCATGCGGCGCTGAACCTCGGCCGCGCAAAGCACGGCGTCGACGACGCTGTGGAATTCGACGAGCAGGCCGTCGCCCGTGGTCTTGATGATGCGTCCGCGATTGCGGCTGATAACCGGATCGATGAGCTCGATCCGGTGGGTCTTGAGGCGCGCGAGCGTGCCGGCCTCGTCGGCCTCCATGAGACGACTATAGCCGACCATGTCAGCGGCGAGGACCGCGGCGAGCCTGCGCTCTGGTCCAGGCGCATCCATTACTCGGTCCCTTCACCGAGCAGCTTAGCAGAGAAGCGGATTTTGCCTAGGTTTGGTACGCCGCAATTGAAAGGCCGTACCGGCCGTCAGAGCATTCCCAGCGCCTGCATGTACGTCTCGAGGATCGTTTCGGCCTCGGCGCGCTCGTTGGGGTCCTGCTTGCGCAGGCGCACGATGGTGCGCAGCGCCTTCACGTCGTAGCCATTGCCCTTGCTCTCGGCATAGACGTCGCGGATGTCGTCGGAGATCGCCTTCTTCTCTTCCTCCAGCCGTTCGATGCGCTCGATGATGGAGCGGAGTTGATCCTTGGCGAATTTCGTGGCGGGCGCTTCTTCGTTGACGGCGGTGGCAATGGCCATCTCGTACTCCTGATGGAACTGGCAAGGTGAGGTAACGCCGGCGTCCTCGCACCGCGCGTGCTGGTTTGACCCTTAGGTTTGCCAGCCGTTACGTCAAGGCAGCATCGCGCTCGTCCACAGCGCACCCACATCTTCGTGTCGCGGCGAGCCAAAAACCGGTTGTGCTGCGAACGACTCTACCCCTCGAAGCGGGGCTCAATGCCCGGGATGGACCTTCTTCATGGCCTCGAGCTGCTCAGGCGTGGCCGTGCCCTGGTACTTCGCCTTCCAGGTCTCATAGGGCATGCCGTAGACTGCTTCGCGGCTCTCGTCCTTGCTGAGAGCCACCCCCTGGGCGTCGGCGGCGTCCTTGAGCCAATTCGACAGGCAATTGCGGCAGAAGCCGGCGAGATTCATCAGATCGATGTTCTGGACGTCGGTCCGCGCCTTCAGATGCTCGACCAGGCGCCGAAAGGCCGCCGCTTCGAGCTCTGTTCTGGTTTTGTCGTCGATTGTCATGACGATGACCTCGCTGTCCGGACTGACCGTTACGGGACTAGGTAGGCCTTTGTCACAGATTTTGCCATATCCCGGTGCAAACGGGACCCTTGGACGGTCGTTGGGCAGTTCCCGCGCTCTACGCCAAATCGTCAATGATCTGATATAGCTTCCCGCGACAATGATCGCCGAATCTCCCGCCTTCCAGCGCCTCTCCACATGGCTCGTCCGCCTCGCCCCGGCGCTGGCGATTGCGTTGCTGTGCCTGTCGGCGAGCCCCGCCTCGGCCGACTTCCGCCTCTGCAACAACACCTCGAGCCGGGTCGGGATCGCGCTCGGCTACAAGGACGCAGAGGGGTGGACCACGGAAGGCTGGTGGTGTATAAGAGACAGACCGAGGACTGCCTCGCCCGCGGCTACGACCGAACTGGCTATTTCGAGGTCGACACCGGCGAGCAGCGCGCCTGGACGGTGCAACTGACCGACGCCAACGAACAGCCTTCGCAGCAGCGGGTACCTGGCCTGCCGGGACCGGTTGGCCCGGGTGGCGGCGTTCCGGGTTTGCCCAATAGCCCGCCGGGTGCTACGCCCCCGGGCTCGCCTGGCCTCGCGCCAGCACCCCCGCCCCCGCCTGGAAATAAGCCATGAGGCGACTTCGCCGTATCAAGATTCTCGCGACCCTGGGACCTGCCTCTTCGGACCTCGCGACGATCCGCCGCCTGTTCGAGGCCGGTGCCGACATCTTTCGCATCAATATGAGCCACACCCCGCATGACAAGATGCGGGAGCTGGTGGCGACGATCCGCAATGTCGAGTCCAGCTATGGGCGGCCGATCGGCATCCTGGTCGACCTCCAGGGACCGAAGCTCCGGCTCGGCTCGTTCGCCGAAGGGGCCGTGCAGCTCCAGAACGGCCAGACCTTCACGCTGGACTCCGACAAGGCGCCGGGCGACACGACCCGCGTCCACCTTCCGCATCCGGAGATCCTGGCTGCGCTCCGGCCCGGCCATGCGCTCCTGCTCGATGACGGCAAGGTGCGGCTGATCGCGGAGCAAACCACGAAAGAGCACGCGGTGACGCGCGTCGTGGTCGGCGGCAAGATGTCGGACCGCAAGGGCGTCAGCCTGCCCGATACCGACCTGCCGGTCTCGGCGATGACGCCGAAGGACCGCGCCGATCTCGAGGCGGCGCTGGTGACCGGCATCGACTGGATCGCGCTGTCCTTCGTGCAGCGTGCCGACGACGTCATCGAGGCCAAGAAGATGATCCGCGGCCGTGCCGCCGTGATGGCCAAGATCGAGAAGCCGCAGGCGATCGACCGCCTCGCCGACATCATCGAGGCCTCCGATGCGTTGATGGTGGCGCGCGGCGATCTCGGCGTCGAGCTGCCGCTGGAGCGCGTGCCGAGCCTTCAGAAGCAGATGACGCGGATGGCGCGCCGCGCCGGCAAGCCGGTGGTGATTGCGACCCAGATGCTGGAATCGATGATCCAGGCGCCGGTGCCGACCCGCGCCGAGGTCTCCGACGTCGCGACCGCCGTCTATGAAGGCGCCGACGCCATCATGCTGTCGGCCGAATCGGCTGCCGGCAAGTTTCCGGTCGAAGCGGTCTCGACCATGAACCGCATCGGCGAGGAGGTCGAACGCGACCCGACCTATCGGTCCGTGATCATGGCCCAGCGGCCGGATCCGGAAGCGACAGTGGGCGATGCGATCGCGGACGCCGCGCGCGTGATGGCCGATACGCTCGACCTGCCGGCACTGATCTGCTGGACCAGCTCCGGCTCGACCGCGATCCGCGTGGCGCGCGAACGTCCAAAGGCGCCGATCGTCGCGATCACGCCGAACATGACGACGGGACGCAAGCTCGCGGTGGTCTGGGGCGTGCATTGCGTGGTGGCGGAAGACGCGCGCGACCAGGACGACATGGTCAACCGCGCCGGCCAGATCGCGTTTCGCGATGGCTTTGTCCGCGCCGGCCAGCGCGTGATCATCGTCGCGGGCGTGCCGCTCGGCATCCCCGGCACCACCAACATGGTGCGGATCGCCTCCGTCGGCCCCGAGGGCGACGCGAATATGTGAGGGGCCTTAAGCCCCCACCAATGCCTTCGCCGGCAACACCGTCTGCTGCACCACGAGGCCACGGGCGCGGGCATCCATCACGCCAACGGCACGCAGCGCCAGCAGCGTGACCGTCTGTACGGCATCGCGCAGCTTGACCGGATCCTCCAGATTGTCGGGCGCGAGCGGCCCGACCAGCGCCTCGTGCAGCGCCCCGAGCAGCGCCGTTGCCGCCAGGGCAGTATCCTGCGCCGGCAGGTGGCCGGCACGCACGGCAGCGTCGATCCGGGAGGCGATTTCGCCCGCGATTTCGCGCCGGCTCGCAAGCCTGGAGGCACTGACATCGACGTCGACGGGCTCGGCCAGAATGCCCCAGGCGAGCTTGCGTTGGGAAAGCGTGTGCACCGCAACCGTGGTAACGGCCGCCGCCAGTGCCGAGGACGGACCGGGCGCGGCGTCGGCCGCCCGGCGAATCGCGGCGAGTTCGTCGCGCGACACTTCGGCAATCAGCTCGGAGATCAGATCGGCTTTCGAAGGGAAATAGCGGTAGACCGTTCCCGCCGCGACGTTGGCCCTGATCGCGACCGGGGCGATCTGCACCGCCACCATGCCGCCTTCCGCTGCCGCCTCCCGTGCCGCCGCCAGAATGGCGCTGCGCCGGGCAGCTAGGCGTTTCACCACTTGATGGGTCCGCCGGTAAACCATGGCGCGCTTCCTGTCCCCACGCGCCTGGCCGCGCGTTTCGGCCGAACGATTCTTCACTGTTTTCGCTGCAAATCGCCCGCAAGAACTGAACAACTATTCAGAGCGGATGACAAGACCTCAAATGTGCGAAGTTGATCTGCCAGCTCAAGACGCGGCAGTGGACGAGGCGAGGCCCGCCGGGGACGCCGGCAGCTCACGCCAATCGGCGACCGCACGGGCGACGATGAGCGCGGCAACGATCAGCGTCGCCGCAAGCCCGACGGGGATTTTCAGAAACGGGAAGCTCGCAAGCAGCGCAAGCATGAAGCCGAGCGCACAGGGCTCGTAAGCACGGAAGCCATCATCATATCCGGCACGCACAAGCCAGGCGACAGGAATGGCCAGCACCGCGAAATCATACATGTACGTGTAGGGCGAGCACAGCAGCGTGCCGGTCGCAAGCGCAGCCGCCTTCAGCGCGTAAGGCACCTTGCTGCGCCACATCAGCACGAGCCCGATCGCGACGGCAGAAGCCACCACCGCCTGCAATGCCCAACCGAGCGTCTCGCTACCGCCAAGACAGCGCACCATCGCGAACACGCTCTGAAGCCTCAGCCAGGATTCCGCCCCCTCAGAGAGAACCGCCTTTGAGATCATTGGCATCCAATGCAAGAATGCGACCCAACTCTCGACGCCAAACACGAGCATCGACGTCAGCACAACGCACACCGCGGTAATAGCCGCCGAGACGAAGACTTTCCATTCTCCGCTCGCGACAAGGACAAGCGGAAACAACAGGCCGTATTGCGGCTTGTAGGTGAGAAGGCCCAGACAAATTCCAGCAAGCACCTGATGACGCGGCAACAGATACAGCGTGCCGCCGATCAGGCTGGCAGTCAGAAAGCCGTTCTGCCCGATCGCAAGATTGTCGAAGGTCGCGGGAAACGCAATCGCAAGCATGACACCGAAGCTGCGCCCGACGATCGCGCGCATCAGCGCGACATAGGGCAGCATGCTGGCGAAGGCCCAGCCCGCGAAAGCCACGGCATAAGGAAATTGCGCGAGGAAGGCGGCGACGAACAGGAACGGCGGCGGATAATGCCACGCGAAATAGCCGGAGAAATCCTGCCCGAGCACGGCGACCTCGACCTGCTTCTGCACCTGCCAGTCCCACGCCTGTATCGCGTTGCCGTCGAGCGCCAGCCTGCCGGCGGCCCACACGTTCACGAAGTCGGTGGGGTTACCCAACCCGTTCGCGTCGTAGATCCAGGAGTGCGAGATATAGGCGAGCGGGAAATGCAGCAGCGTGAGAACAAGCAGCACGAGGCAGACGTTGAACAGCACGGACGGGACCGAGCCTGGCCGCAGGCCTGACGGCGGACTCAAAGCGAGTTCGGCCATGCTGCATTCCCCTCAACTCGTCGCGCGCAGCGGCTGAAATGAAAGAGCCCCGGAATCCCGGGGCTCTTCGAATTCACGTCGATCGTCCAAACTTACTTCAGGCTGGACGAGATCGAGCCGAACTTGGAGTTCAGCGAGGTGCCGAGGTTATTGACCACGGTGATGATGGCCAGCGCGATGCCGGCGGCGATCAGACCGTATTCAATAGCGGTGGCGCCGGATTCATCCTTCACGAAGCGCGCAACGAGGTTTTTCATAGACTGCTCCAAAGAGTACACAAGGCTACAACTAGTCTGGTCTGACCGGCTTCCCAGCGCCGCGCGACCATGGAACCGACCGTAGCGACAAAGAATTGCACCGCAGTTAATTCGTCCGCGGAAACATGCAGCGGTTTGCGTGTATTCCGTGATGGTAAACCGAAATTGAAAACAACCGGTTAAATCGTCCGGAAACGAGCGAGCGCCGTCGATTTACCTGAATTTATATCTGGCGTGATCTAACGGGCACCGACAGCCGTAAGTGCTGCATCGAACGGAGGCGTGGTGTCCATTTCAACTGCCATTGGCGTCGAAAGCCAAAGCCGCAACAGGATGCTGCTGCCGATCTGCCTCGGCGCCTGCACTTACCTGTTCTTCTTCGCAATCGGCGATTACCTGCTGCAGGATTCCGATACGTATTGGCACATCAAGATCGGACAGTGGATCATCGACAATCGCGCGCTGCCGTATTCGGATGTTTACTCGTTCACGCGGCTGGGTGAACCCTGGACATCATCTGCCTGGCTTTCGGAGGTGCTCTACGCCGCAGCGTATTCGTCCCTCGGCTGGGGTGGACCGGTCATCCTCGCCTCGCTGGCGATTGCTGCGACGGTGGCGATCTCCGTTTACCTGCTCACCGCGCATCTTGGGCAGGTCCGCGCCGTCGCAATCGCGATGCTCGCCCTGGCGATGTCGATGCACCACCTCATCGCACGCCCGCACGTGCTTGCGATGCCGATAATGGTCGCATTTGTCGGCGGGTTGATGGCCGCTGCCGACCGTCGCAGCGCGCCGTCATGGCTGTTGCTGCCGCTGGTGCCTCTCTGGGTCAGCATTCACGGAGGTTTTGTTCTCGGGCTGGTGTTGATCGGCCCTATCGGCCTGGAAGCGCTCTGGGCCGCAAAGTCCGAGCAACGGCTCAAATTGGCAATACGCTGGGCGCTGTTCGGAATAGCCGCGGTCGCAGCGACCTGCGCCACGCCCTATGGTTGGCATTCACCACTTGGCGCGTTCAAGATCCTCGGTCTCGGTGAACTTCTCTCGAACATTTCAGAGTGGAAGTCCGCCGACTTCAGCTCATTCAGCTTCTTCGAAGGTGCACTGCTGTTCCTGATCGGAATGGCGTTCTACAGGGGACTGGTCCTGTCGCCGCCCCGCATCATGCTCTTGTTGGGCCTGATCTGGATGGCATTGACCCACAACAGACATATCGAAGTGTTTGCATTCCTGGCACCGCTCGTTCTGGCGAAGCCGTTCGTTGAGCAGTCAGTTCTCGCAGGAAACGCCGCCATCCGGCAGAATCAAGAACGTTCTTCGCCCTACATTACGATGCTGGCGGTTCTGACGATTGTCGCCGCTGGCTCGACATCGACCGTATCCTATCTCGCGCGTCATTCCTTCACGTTCGGACAGGCGCACACCCCCGCAGCCGCAGTTGAGGTTCTGCAGCAGCAGCATGTGTCGCGAATCTTCAACCAGCCAGAATTCGGAGGCTATCTTATTAGCCAGGGAATGCGGCCGTTCATGGATGGTCGCGCCGAGCTCTACGGCGAAAAGTTCGTCATGAGGTATGCCAAGGTCATTGAAGGGCGCAACGTCAAAGACCTGCTTGCATTGCTCGACGAATACAAGATCGAAGCAACGTTGTTCTTTGCCGATTTTCCCGCTCCTCAGATTCTGGACCACATTCCCGGCTGGAAGCGGATCTACACCGATGATCGCTTCGCCGTGCACATCCGCGAAAATCGTCCGCAAGCCGGTGCAGCCGCCGCTCTCGAAAGCCCAAATGAGCCGGCAACTCGCCCGGCGCCTGTAGTTCTTGAGGCGCCCGCCCCTCCGGCTACTCGCTAAGGATAGCGAGGGCGGGTGCCGACTGACCGGAAATTATGACCACCATGATCCACTACCGGCGCCAGAGCTGATGGACCGGAGCAATCAGGGCAACGATACGGGAATGTCCCTTTCCTTCACCACAAGCGTTACGATGCAGAGCCGCGCGCGAGTTCTGGTGCCGCTCTGCGTCGGCGCGGGCGCCTATCTCTGCTTCCTCTTTGTCGGCGACACGCTGCTCCAGGATTCCGACTCGTTCTGGCAGATCAAGATCGGGCAATGGATCCTCGATCATCGCGCGCTGCCCTATACGGACATCTACTCCTTCACGCGGCCAGGCCAGCCCTGGATATCCACCTCATGGCTGTCGCAAGTGCTGTTCGCGAGCTCCTATGGACAATGGGGCTGGGCGGGACCGGTGATCCTCACCACGGTTGCGATCGCGCTCACTGTCGCAATCTTCGTCTATCTGCTCGACGCCCATCTCGAACTTCCGCGCTCGGTGCTGTTTGCGATGCTGGCGCTGCTTTTGTCACTGCATCACCTGCTCGCTCGTCCGCACATCCTGGCGCTGCCCGTCATGGTGCTGTGGGCCGGCGTGTTGATGGCGGCCGCCGATCGCAGGAGCGCACCGTCATGGCTCTGGCTGCCGTTGATGGCATTGTGGGCGAACCTGCATGGCGGCTTCGTTCTGGGTCTGGCGTTGATCGGTCCGATCGCGCTCGAGGCGGTCGAGCATGCCGAAAAAGGACGACGGATTCAGCTATTCCTGCGCTGGATGCTGTTCGGCATCGCCGCGCTGGTCGCAAGCTGCGCCACGCCTTATGGCTGGAGGACGCTATGGGGCGCGACCAACATCCTCAACCTCGGCGAACTGCTGACGGTCATCTTCGAGTGGATGCCAGCGAATTTCGCCTCGTTCTCGGCGTTCGAAGGCGCGCTGCTTGGCCTCATCGCCATCGGCTTCTATCGCGGCATCGCGCTCTCGGCGCCGCGGATTTTCCTGATCCTGTTCCTGACCTGGAGTGCGCTGACGCATGTCAGGAGCATCGAGGCATTTGCGTTCCTGGTGCCGCTGGTGCTGGCAAAGCCGCTTGGGCAATTGTCGCCGCGCTCCGCATCGGACTCGGGCAATGACGAAATCTGGCCGGCCCGCTACGTCACCGTAACAGGCGCGCTGATGATCCTGGCAGCCAGCTGGACCTCGACGGCGATCTATATGGGACATCACCGCTTCGCGTTCACGATGTTCCAGACGCCGGTCGCTGCGGTCGACCTGCTCGAGCAGCGCAAGGCGCAGCGGATCTTCAACGCCTACCAGTTCGGCGGCTATCTGATCTCGCGCGACGTCCCGGTCTTCGTCGACGGCCGCGCCGAGCTCTATGGCGAGAAATTCGTGATGGACTTCTTCAAGGCGACGGAAGGCAAGAAGCCCGAACTCCTTCCGCGCCTGCTCGACGAGTACAAGATCGACGCGACGCTGCTCGTTGCCGATGCGCCGGGCCCGCAGATCCTCGACCAGCTCAAGGGCTGGAAGCGGATCTACGCGGACGACATCGCGGTGATCCATGTGCGGGACGACGCGGCAGGCGCGGCCGCCGCGCCTTCGCCCGCGACATCGAAATGAGCGGACGGGCGCTCTTCAATTCCCCGTCTGCAATTCGCCAAAACGCTCCCAGCTCTTGCCGTTGAAGCGCATGAACTGCATCTGATCGACCGGCACGTGATCGGTCGTGCCAGTGTTGATCTTGATGCCGGGTAGCAGCATCGGCAGCTCGAGATCGTGGATCGAGAACGCCTGCTTCAGGATGTTCTCCGTCGACAGATCATCGCCGCAGGCCTTCAGAACCGCCTCCAGCGCCATCGCGCTGTTGTAGGAATTGACATAATTGGTGTCGTGCTGATCGGCTTCGGGCACATACTTTGTCATGAACTCCCGCCAGCCCTTCACACCCGCGTCGTCCCTCCAGGCAGGATCGTCGGGGTCCTTCACATAGGCGGTGGAGAGAATGCCGACGCCGGCCTCGAGCCCCGCCGGCTCCATCACGGTCGACACCCAGACCGCGACATTTGAGAGAAACGTCATCGGCCGCCAGCCGATCTCGAAGGATTTTCGGATCGCTTGCGCCGCGAATTTGGGCGTCGCCGCGATCACGAAGACGTCGGCGCCTGATGCCTTCAGCTTCACGATCTGGGAATCGATGGTCGGATCCTGGACCTCGTAGGTGGCACCGGTGACGACGGCATCGTATTTCTCGCCGAGAACATCCTTCAGGCCTGCGAGGTAGTCGCGGCCATAATCGTCGTTCTGCGAGATCACCGCGAACTTCGCGGTCGGGTTCTTGGCCAGCGCATAGCGCGCATAGAGCCGCGCCTCGTAGCGGAACGGCGCCTGCACACCCATCGTCGCCTGCGGATATTGCGCGATATCGGCGAACTTCGAGGCGCCCGACGCCAGGAAGAGCTGCGGGACGTTCTTGCCCTGGAGATATTTTGCGATCGCCGTGTTGTGCGCCGTCCCGATGGAGGAGAAGATCAGCGCGACCTCGTCGCTCTCGACCAGCCGCCGCGTCTGCTCCACCGTCTTTGGCGGTGCATAGGAATCGTCGAGCGAGATCAGATTGACCTTTCGGCCGTTGATGCCGCCTTTCTCGTTCAGCATCCTGAAATAGCCGACCTCGCCCTTGCCAAGCGCACCGAACGCCGACACCGGCCCGCTATAGGGCATGGTCTGGCCGATCCTGATCTCGGTGGCGGTAACGCCGCGCATCTCGGCGGCGATGGAGGCCCCGGTCAACATCAGGAATGAAACGGCGCCAAGCGCACCCAATGCCGTCGCCAAACGCATCGACCTCCCCCTCCCCTTTGCCTGGTGCGGTCAAGCCGCGCCTTTGTTTGAGGGAACATGCCATGAGAGCCGACGGGACGCCAATCATTACAGCGTCGGGATCGTAGGGTGGGCAAAGCGTCAGCGTGCCCACCACTTCCATGCTGATCCCCGAGAGACGGTAGGCACGGCGCAAGAGCGCCTTTGCCCACGCTACGGAGCTGCGCTGCGTCCGGAGCACACGGCCTGGGTTTCGCGTACAGCTGCACAACATCGTCATTGCGAGCGCAGCGAAACAATCCAGAGTCTTTCCGCAGAGGGATTCTGGATTGCTTCGCGCAGCCTGTCATCGGGCCGCGCTTCGCGCGGACCCGGTGGCTCGCAATGACGACGGGGGCGGAGTTGCCAACAAAAAACGCGGCGTTGCCGCCGCGTTTTTCAATTCGATCTGCCGCTTGCGGTTACGCCTGCGGCTGCGGCTCCAGGCCGGGATCCGGATCGGGCCGCGGGCGCGACTTGCCGGCCGGCGGCACGGCCGAAGCGCGCGGTGTGCTCGGCTCGAGCACGGACTCGCGGTTCGGCTTCTTGCCCTTGAGGAGATCGACGATCTCATCTCCCGTCAGCGTCTCGAACTCGAGCAGGCCCTTGGCCAGCGTCTCGAGGTCGGCATGCTTCTCGGTGAGAATGCGGGTCGCCTCCTTGTAGCCTTCCTCGACGAGGCGCTTGATCTCGGAGTCGATCTTCTGGACCGTCGCTTCGGACGCGTTCTGCGTCCGCGACACCGACATGCCCAGGAACACCTCGTCCTGGTTCTCGCCGTAGGAGACCGTGCCGAGCTCTTCCGACAGGCCCCAGCGCGTCACCATCATGCGGGCGAGGCGCGTGGCCTGCTCGATGTCGGAGGCGGCACCCGAGGTCACCTTCTCGCGGCCGAAGATCAGCTCTTCGGCGACGCGGCCGCCCATCATGATGGCGAGGCGCGAGGTCATCTGCTCCAGCGACATCGACAGCTTGTCGCGTTCGGGGAGCTGCATGACCATGCCGAGTGCGCGGCCGCGCGGAATGATGGTCGCCTTGTGGATCGGATCAGTCGCCGGCACATTGAGGCCGACGATGGCGTGGCCGCCCTCGTGATAGGCCGTCAGCAGCTTCTCTTCCTCGGTCATGACGAGCGACTTGCGCTCGGCGCCCATCATCACCTTGTCCTTGGCTTCCTCGAACTCGGCCTGGGTCACCATCCGCTTGTTGCGGCGGGCCGCGGTCAAGGCAGCCTCGTTCACGAGGTTCATCAGGTCGGCACCGGAGAAGCCGGGCGTGCCGCGCGCGATGGTCTTGAGGTTGATATCCGGCGCCAGCGGCACCTTGCGGACGTGAACCTTCAAAATCTGCTCGCGGCCGACGACATCAGGATTGGGCACCACGACCTGACGGTCGAAGCGGCCGGGACGCAGCAGCGCGGGATCGAGCACGTCGGGACGGTTGGTCGCGGCGATCAGGATCACGCCCTCGTTCGCCTCGAAGCCGTCCATCTCGACCAGCAACTGGTTCAGCGTCTGCTCGCGCTCGTCATTGCCACCGCCGAGGCCGGCGCCACGGTGACGGCCGACGGCGTCGATTTCGTCGATGAAGATGATGCAGGGCGCGTTCTTCTTCGCCTGCTCGAACATGTCGCGCACGCGCGAGGCGCCGACGCCGACGAACATCTCGACGAAGTCGGAGCCGGAAATGGTGAAGAACGGCACGTTGGCTTCGCCCGCGACCGCGCGCGCGATCAGCGTCTTGCCGGTGCCGGGCGGGCCGACCAGCAGCACGCCGCGCGGAATGCGGCCGCCGAGCCGCTGGAATTTGCCGGGGTCACGCAGGAATTCGACGATCTCCTGGAGGTCCTGCTTGGCCTCGTCGACGCCGGCGACGTCCTCGAAGGTGACGCGGCCATGCGCCTCGGTCAGCATCTTGGCCCGCGACTTGCCGAAGCCCATCGCCTTGCCGGCGCCGCCCTGCATCTGGCGCGACAGGAAAATCCACACGCCGATCAGCGCGATGAACGGCAGCCAGGAGACCAGCAGCGAGACGAACCACGGCACGTTGTCGCCCGGCGGCTTCGCCGTGATCTGGACCTTGCTGTCATAGAGGCGCTTCACCAGCGTCGGATCGTTGGGCGCATAGGTCTGGAAGCTCGAGCCGTTGGTGAAGGTCCCGTGAATCTCCGGCCCCTGGATGACGACGTCGCGTACATTGCCCCGATCGACCTCACTCAGGAGTTGCGAGAAAGCGATATCCTGGGAGGAGGCGCGCTGGCCGGGATTCTGGAAGAGCGTGAACAACGCCAATAGCAGCAAGACAATGATGACCCAGAGGGCGAAATTGCGCAGATTGGCGTTCATCGATCTTCCTTCGTGGTCGCGCGGATCGCGGCCCTATTCCTTGGGCAAGCTAGAGAAAATCCCCAAGGAATCCTCTCGGTTAGACGAATACAATTTAGGTGCCGCCCCGGTCGCTGCCAAGGGAACGAGATGGGACTATTTATCCCATCTTAGCCCGATTCCCGCTGAAATAATGGCGGGTCCGGCTGGGTTTTTCCGGGCTGGTTAAGGTGTTCTGAGGGATGGGACCGAGCGCGCCGGTGTCATGATCCGCCCCTGACACGCCGGGCCGGCGCCGGCGCGATCAGGATGCGCCCCCGGGACAGGCTGATGAGGGCCCCCGCGAGCGTCTGCTTGATCTGCGCCCGACTGGTTCCGACGTTGCGCCGGCCCGTGCCCTCGGCGATGCCGCGGTCAAGGACCGCCAAGAGAGCCTCGATCTTGCCCAGTTCCGCCGGCCCCTCGTGCCCAACGGCGTCGATCGCCCGCATCAGGAGCCGCAGGCGCACCTCCTCGGGCAATGCAGCGAAGGCCGAGACCTCGAAGCTTCGCGCAGGCGCATCGGGCAGTGGGCGATCGCGATCCCTCAAAGCGAGGAAGCGCTCGGCGCCGTCGGCCAGCACGTCGATGGCGGCATTGGCTCGGGAGAGCCGCGTGGCGAGCCGGGCCAGGCTGCGCGCGCTGCCGCCCTCGGCGGCAAGCTGCGGCAAAAGCGCCCGCAGCCGTGGGCGCGTGAAGGCGGTGTCGCGGTTGGTCGGATCGTCAGCGAAAGCGATATTGGCGCGCTTCAAGGTTGCGATGAGCTGCGCCTTCGGCACGTCGAGCAGCGGACGCGCCAGCGCGATCCCGTCCCGCTCCGTGATGGGCGCCATCGCGGACAGGCCGGCGATGCCGCTGCCGCGCAACAATCGCATCAGCAAAGTCTCGGCCTGGTCGTCTCGGGTGTGCGCGGTGAGCACATGGGTCGCTCCGGTCGCACGCGCGGCCTGCATCAGCAGGCGATAGCGCGCGTCACGCGCAGCGGCGGGCACACCGGTCTTCGGCTTGGCGCCGGTCCAGCGCATCGTCCGATGCGGCAGATCGAGCGAGCGCGCCAACTGCTTGACGTCGCGGGCCTCGCGCGCCGCTTCCGGTCGAAGGCCATGATCGATGGTGACGGCGATGAGCTGCGGGCCGCGAGTGAGGCTCTTGCGCCAGCGCGCGGCAAGCCACATCAGCGCGACCGAATCCGGACCGCCTGAAACCGCGAGCACGAGCGCCGGCGCGCGTCTCAGATCGGCGAAGAGCAGCTTCGCCTCGCGCGCCGAAATCGGAGAATTGTCGTCGTCTGACATGACGCTGCCCGCAGGATGGCGCGCCTATTTAGCGCAGGGTCATCCGCATTGTCAGCGCTCAATGAGATAGAGCGGCTAGCACTTCACCCGCTTCTGCTCGCGATCGACGGCAGCCTTGACGCCGGCGGAGGCGCGCGGGAATTTGCGGCCGACCTCGCCGAAGGCCGCGCAGGCGGCTTCCTTCTCCTTCAACGCGGCCAGCGACTGGCCGAGCCGCAGCAGCGAGTCCGGGGCCTTTGCAGACTTCTCATACTTCGTGGTGACGGCGAGGAAGGCCTCCGCGGCATCACGATATTGCTGACGCTGGAAGTAGCTCTCGCCGAGCCAGTATTGGGCGTCGCCGAGCAGGGGATCGCTCGGATATTTCTGCGTGAAGCTCTTCATGGTCTGCTCGGCCAGCGCATAGTCCTTGCGCTGCATGTAGCCGATGCCGAGATCGAACTCGGCGCGCGGCGATTGCGATGGCGGCTGGGTCGCCGGACCGCCGCCCGCGGCCGGCGCCGGATAACCGGGCTGCGCCGCCGGGTAGCCGGGCTGCGCGGCCGCTTGCGGATAGCGGCCGCCGGTGTTGGCGAGATCGAGTGGCTCGCCGGCGCCGCGGCCGCCGGGCGCACCGGCCTGGGTGCTCTGCTGCATCGGCATCTGACCGCCGCCGAGCGCGCGCGGCGCGCCCGGTGCACTCGGATTCTGGTTGGGATCAAACGCATCACCGCGGCGGCGAGTGCCGGGCGCTCCAGGCGCCGGCTGCTCCTGCACGATCGGCGCGGGCGCCGCGACCTGCGGCTCATAGGCTGGCTGCTGCACCGCCTGCTGCTGTTGCCGATAGCCCGGCGCTGCTGGCACTGCCGCGACATTGGGCTGTGCCGGCGCCTGTCCGGGCGCCCCTTGCGCGCCCCCCTCGAGCTGCCGGAGGCGCTCCTCGAGCTGGCGGTTGCGATATTGCAGCTCTTCGTTCTGGCCAGTGAGCTGGCGGAGCTGGTTCTCAAGCCGTTCGATCCGCATCTCCGGGTCGGCATCGTCCGACTGCGCGAAGACGGGCGAGCACAGCGAAAGCAGCGCGGCGATCGCCACAGTGCCGGTAAAAGCCTGGAATCTGGATGACATCTTGCCCTGACGACGAAAGCGACGTGGCGCACGGCGGACAATTCGCCGCGCGAGACATAGGGAGACGGAGTACGCCAAAAATGTGACTGGTACCAAGGGCTTTCTAAGACCTGATCCGAGAAACGAAACCGGCGCCCGAGGGGGCGCCGGCAAATCAGGTTTCCTTGATCAGGTTTCCTTTGGCGGAACAGCGCGTCGTTTTAGGAGCTAGCGTTCAGCACGGTGACGGCACGACGGTTCTGCGACCAGCAGGAGATGTCGTTACAGACGGCGACCGGCCGTTCCTTGCCGTAGGAGATGGTGCGCATGCGGTTCGGGTCGATGCCGCGCGAAGCCAGGAACGAGCGCACCGACTGGGCACGACGCGCGCCAAGCGCGATGTTGTATTCGCGGGTTCCGCGCTCATCCGCATGACCTTCGATGGTGAAGGTGTAGCGCGGATAGCTCTGGAGCCACTGCGCCTGCTTCTCCAGCGTGACGATCGCCTGCGGCGTCAGATCGGTCTGATCGCTCTCGAAGAACACGCGGTCGCCCACGTTCACGACGAAATCCTGCTGGCTGCCCGGCGTCGCGGCGTTGGCCATCGCATCCGAAGCAAGGTTCTTGTTGGCGCAGGCGCCCATCGACAGCCCGACGGCAAGCACCGCGACCAGCTTCAATCCCTGGAGGATACGCATAGGATGTTTCATTCCGGAGCCTCCGCGCTCACGTTAGTCCACTGCTGTCCGGTCTACAGGGGGTTGGTTAAGCGAACGTTCCGTCAACCTTGATGGGACGTTGCCACGGCCGGTCAAATGCCCCCGATCGGCGAAAAGCAACCGCGATGGTTAATGGGTTGTAAATGTGGCGCGACGGTGAAGGCAAGCCGCGTTGGCCGGCAGAAGGCCTGTTTTGCCCGAAATTTGGGCCTGTCGAGCCAAGATGAACAGGAAAAATGTCGGCGGAGCGGCGCGGTTGGCTCACCAACCTGCGGCGAATCAGGCGTGGGCTGCGTCCGCCACCAGCACCCGTCGTTGCGCGGCCTGACGCTCACCGCGGCGCCCGAACAGCATTCGCCGCTCGAAAGCGGTCGAACGCATCACCGGATAGCGTTCAAAGACTCTTTTCCGGAAGGTCGGGAAATCCGCCGCCATGAGTCCGAACGGCTTCGTGAGGCCTGGAACCAGGCGAGGCTCGGCGATGGTCGCGTGCAGGAAAACTCGCCGATAGAAAGCTTGATGCTCGGCACGCACGATCGCGAGGCCGACATCGGCTTTGAAATGCTCGCAGGCCATATAGGCGATGCGCAGCGTCAGATAGGGCAATTCCGGAACCCGCTTCGCCTTGTCGGGATCAGCGACAAAACGCGTCGGATCGATCATGACCTCGCCACGGTCAAGTCTTGGAAGCAGAATGTCGGGAAACACGTCGGTTGAGGTGGACGCGCGCCATTCCGAGGTCAGCACACTGATGCGCACGGAGCTACAGAGCTCGCCCTGGAGATAGACACCGAAGGTCCACGAGTTGGGCAGATCGTCATATCGGTCGGTGACGCGGCTGTCCGGACTCTCCTTGACGGCCCCTTCCCGCAGATATGCGCGATAGCGGAGGTTGTAGATCTCCTCCTTCTCCTCGTGGGTTTCGGCGAGGCGGTAGTCGACCTCGGTCAGGAGATCTGCTCCCGGTCCAACAGCCGAAATGACCGATCGGGCTGAGGACTGCATCCAAACTCCTTACGCACCACCCACCGCGACGCGTGAAAACAACTTCAACGCGCGTGACAATTCATTAACACCTTCTTAACCGCGACGCAAAGCAATCGATCAATTAGGGTTAACCCGTACGACTACGGAGTCCCATGGCAACACACTGACGCTGTTGGAAATTTCGAGAAACGATTACGCGAAGGATCGCGATCCGACAACCTGGAGCCCGTCTTCGCCGCGGCGACCATGAGAGGCGTTGAGGAGCTGACGCATCCGTACCGCAGGGACCGGGCGACTGAATAGATAACCTTGCGCTTCCGTAACGGTGCCGTCGGCGCTGATCAGCTCAAGCTGCTCGTTGGTCTCGATACCCTCTACCACGACCGCCATGCCGAGATCGGCCGACAGCCGCGCCACGCCGCGCAGCAGCGTGAGCGGCCGGTCGGTGTCGATGCCTTCGAGGAAGGAGCGGTCGATCTTCACCTTCTGCATCGGGAAGTTATGCAGGTAGCTGAGGCTCGAATAGCCGGTGCCGAAATCATCGAGCGAGATGCTGACCCCGAGCGCGTGAAGCTGGGACAGGATGTCGTGGGTGAGCTGGGTGTTGCGCAAGAGCGAGGATTCGGTGATCTCTATCTCCAGCCGATGCGCCGGAAGCCCCGAGACTTCCAGCGCGTAACGGATTTCGCTGAGCACGTCGCGCTGGTGGAATTGCTGCGGCGAGAAGTTCACGGCAACGCTAACGCCTTCGGGCCACTTCATGCATTCCATGCAGGCTCGGCGCAGGATCCAGCGGCCGAGATCGACGATCAGGCCCATATCCTCGGCAACCGGGATGATGTCGACCGGAGAGACCGTGCCGCGCACCGGATGATTCCAGCGCAGCAGCGCCTCGCAGGTGGTGATCTTGCCGGTCTTCAGATTGACCAGCGGCTGATAGAACAGCTCGAACTCCTCATTGGCGAGCGCCTTGCGCAGATCGAGCTCGAGTATTCGGCGAGCCTCGACCGTTGCCGCCATCTCGTCACGGAAGAAGCAGAAGGTGCCGCGGCCGTCGGCCTTGGCGCGGTAGAGCGCCATGTCGGCGTTCTTCAAAAGCGTATCGGCGCTGGAGCCTTCGGGCGAAGTCAAGGCGATGCCGACGCTGGCGCCGATCTCGACCAGGTGATTGTCGATGCGATAACGCTCGCTGAGCCGTTCGACGATGCGGCGGGCAAGCGCGGCAGCATCCTCGGGCGAGTTGAGGTTCTGCTGGAACACGACGAACTCGTCGCCGCCGAAGCGGGCCACGAAATCTTCGGGGCGCAGCATCTCGCGCAGGCGGTTCGCCACCGCGCACAGGAGCTGGTCGCCGCAGGGGTGGCCGAGCGTGTCGTTGACCTGCTTGAACTGGTCGAGATCGACGAACAGCAGCGCAGAGAGGCGCTCGGCATCGTGCGAGATCGCGAGCAGCCGCTCGATCTCGTCGCGGAAACTGACGCGGTTCGGCAGCGCCGTCAGCTCGTCATAGCGCGCCAGGTGGCTGATCTTGGCTTCCGCATTGGTGCGCTCGGTGATGTCCTCGAGCAGGAGCACCGTGCCGCCGCCGGCCATCGGCTGGAACGTCCACGACAGCGTGCGGCAGCGCTCCAGATCGGGATCGGTGGTGACGATCTCCTTCATCTGCGCGCCCTTGATCTCGGCGAGGATCATGTCGCCGCTGTCCGCCGAGATCGAGTCGGAGGCCACGCAGGCCGCGATGACGTCGGCGGCGCTGGCGCCGCGAGTGACGAAATTCTCCGGCAGCACCATCAAGTCGCTGAAGCGATGGTTCATCACCGCAAGCCGTCCGTCGGCGCGGAACATGCAAAGGCCGTGCGGCATGTTGTTCAGCGCAGTATCGAACTGACTCGCCAGCGCAGATTCACGGAAACTCGAGGTCAGAGCCTTGACGAAGATCGCATGCAGGCTGAGGTTGATGTTCTTCAGGCCGATGAAGAACAGGACGAGCAGCACGGCGAGCCCAATGTAGTAGAATCCGCCATGCAGCAGCAGGGCGAGCGACATCGGACCGCAGGCAAGTATGACGTGCCATTGGATCACCCGGGGCTGGCCGTAGTTCCGGGCCGCTCCGCCGGCCGTGTAGCCGACAGTGACGGCGACGCAGAGCATGTTCGCAACCGGATCGTCGTTGTTGTAGATGACAACGAAGCACCACAGGCCGAGCACCCCCGCATAGGCGAGCGCGCCGAGCCAGTAGCGTGGCTCCAGATGCCTGGCCTGTTCGAACGTCAAAGCCAGCGTTGGGTCTTCGTACGCTCGCATCTGAAACGCGCGCGCAGTGCCAATGGCAATGATCAGAAACGCGATCGGCCAAAGCAAGACGTCGCCAGTTTTCAGCGCCGTCATGACGGCGGCCACCGCGGTACAGGCCGAGCCGATGAAGATCGCCCAGAAATTCTGCACCATGGAGTTGATGAGAGCGGCGTAGAGTATGGGCTCCAGCTCGTCTCGATCACTCTGCTTCTGGTCGGCCAGTTGCATTGGCTTGTTACGCATCCTGTTTGGAGCGTACTTTTACCCAGCCGAGATGAAGTCTTTCTGAGGGAACATCGTTAAAGCCGCGTTGTTTTGAACCTTCAGCGAACGAATTTTTGCTGAAATATCAAACAACTGGGCAAGCTTTGCCGGGCACAGGGTGAAGGAAAGCTTGCCGCAATCGAAGAAAGCGAAAACTCGGCGCTGTTTTTCGAAAACTTCGCGCCGATGAACGCCGTGGATTTATTGGCCCGCTGTCGAGGACAGCAGCGGCGACCAGGCGGGGTCGGATGCGTAGCCCGGTGTCGGCACGCGCTGCTCGTTGCGCCCCGAAATGTCGACGCTGAACAGCGACGGTCCACCATTCCCGCCGGGATCGCGGAAGAACATCACGACGCGGCCGTTCGGCGCGAACGTCGGGCCTTCATTGTGGAAGCCGGAGGTGAGCAGCCGCTCGCCGGAGCCGTCCGGCTTCATGACGCCGATCGAGAACTGCCCACCGCCTTGCCTGGTGAAGGCGATGTAGTCGCCCTTCGGCGACCAAACCGGCGTCGAATAGCTGGCGTTGGTGTCGTCCTTGGAGAAGGAGATGCGCTGTGCCTGTCCTCCGCCCGCCGCCATCACATAGATCTGCGACCTGCCGCCGCGATCAGACTCGAAGCAGATGCGGGTGCCATCCGGTGAGTACGAAGGAGATGTGTCGATCGCCGGCGTGTCGGTGAGGCGCGTGGTCGAGCGCGAGCGCAGATCCATTACGAACAGGTTGGAATTACCGCCCTGTTGCAGGCTCATGATGACGCGCTGGCCGTCCGGCGAGAACCGCGGTGCGAAGGTCATGCCGGGGAAATTGCCGACGATTTCGCGTTGGCCGGTCTCGATGTTGTAGAGATAGACCTTCGGATCGCCCTGGCCGAACTCCATGTAGGTGATCTCTTGCGAGTTCGGCGAGAAGCGCGGCGTCAGCACGAGGTCCGAGCCCCGCGTCAGATAGCGCACATTGGCGCCGTCCTGGTCCATGATCGCGAGCTTCTTGACGCGACGCTCCTTCGGTCCGCTCTCGTCGACGAAGACGACGCGGCTGTCGAAATAGCCCTTCTCACCGGTGAGCCGCTCATAGATCTGGTCGGAGATGATGTGGGCGATGCGGCGCCAGTATTCCGGCGAGGTGAAATATTGCTGGCCGGTGAGCTGCTGTCCCGAGACGACGTCCCAGAGGCGGAATTCTGCCTTGAGGCGACCGTCCGGCTGGCGCGTCATGCGGCCGGTGACCAGCGCCTGCACGTTGATCTGCTTCCAGCTCTGGAATTGCGGCGCGACGTCGATGTTGGTGATGCGCTCCAGATAAGCGGCCTGGTCGATCGGATTGAACAGCCCCGAGCGCTTCAGGTTGTTGGTGATCACCTGCGTCACCCCGGCACCGACCTCGCCGTCCGAGGGTGAGCCCGCCACGAAATTCGGGATCGCGATCGGAATCGGCTGGAATTCGGTTGGGTCGACCTTGAGGCGCCCCTCCTGTCGCTGTGCAAGGGCGGCCTGGCCGGCCAGCAATGTGGCAGTCGAGCCTGCCGCCATCATGAATCCACGTCGCGTCAGCAATGGCATCTTGTTCATCTGAGTTATTTCTTTTCGCTTACAGCATGTCTTTGAGGCCGAACGTCATCGGAATGTATTTCCAGGTGTCGTATTGCGACTTGGGCAGGAACGCATAGGCCTGACACTCCTCGACCGCGCGCTTCGCGCTCTCGGCCATCGCCGTGCCGACCGAGCGCGACGGCCCGCGCACGGCGACGATCACGGGCGAGGAGGCAACCGTTCCATCGGGCCGCATCTGGATGTCGATGTCGACCTCGAACTGATCGGCATCCTGGCCATTATAGGGGAATCTGAAGCAGCGCCTGACGGCAGCGACGAACGCGCCCTTCCAGGTCGCGACGATCGCAGTGTCCTTGCCGTTCTGCGTTCCCAGCGCACTGGTCGCATTCGGCGTCGCGCCGGTCATCTCGTGCCGCGTCGGATCGCGCTTGTCCTCGAGCTTGGCCATGATGTCCATCGGATTGAACGGCCGGTCCTTCGGCTTCGGCGGCTGCGGCTTGGCAGCTTCCTGCTTCGGCGGCGGAGGCTTCTTCTCCTTCTCCGGCTTGTTCAGGGCTTCGGCGATCGGATCGACCTTTTCCTCGGGCTTCTTGTCGGCCGGCTTGCTCTCTTCCTTGGTCTTGCTTTCCTGAACCGGCTTCGGTGGATCAGGCTTTTTCTCGACGGGCTTCTCCACCGGCTTCGGCGGCGGCGGAGTCGTGTTGGTCTGAATCAGCTCTTTCTTGGTGGTGATCTTGCCCTGGGACTCCTCGGGCGGCGTCACTTCGGGAGCGACCTTGTCAACCTTTGGCTTTTGCTTGTCCTTTTCGGCGGTCTGCACGCCGGCGGTTGCCTTGGCCGGCTGATCCAATGAAATATCGACCGGAATGACGGATTCTTCCGGAATTTCGAGCGCGCGCGAGCTAAAGGAGATCAACCCCCAGCCGATCACGAGGACGTGGAGGACAATCGACGCAACAACAGTCTTGTCGACTTTGACCTTCATCCCTGCTCCGGGATAATCACGATATTGGCCTTGAAGCCGGCGGCGCGCACCTGCCCTAACAGCTTCATCATGTCGGTGTAGCAGACGTCCTTGTCGCCACGCAGATAGACGACCCGGTCGGCGTCGGACCGCGTGTCCTTGATCGCCTCGATCTTGGACTGAAGATCAGTAGCCGAGATCGGGCTGTCGCCGAGATACAATTCCACGTTCGAATTGCAGCCGCCGGTCGTCCGCTTCACTGACAGCGTCAATGGCGGCGCGTTCGAGGAGATCGACTTGCCGCCGTTGGCGACCGGCAGATCGATGTCGATGTTCGATGTCATCAGCGGCGCTGCGACCATGAAGATGATGAGCAGCACCAGCATCACGTCGACCATCGGCGTGACGTTGATTTCGGCCATGACCGATTTGCGCCGGCTGCGGCGGCCGCCGCCACCGGACGAACTGGCTACGTTCATCGCCATGATCTAAAGCCCACGATCGTCGTCTCTATAGCGTCCATCACCCACGCTCGTCGATCTGACGGGACAGGATGGCTGAAAACTCATCCGCAAAACCCTCGAGCCGCTGGGCCTGCCGGTTCACCTCGGAGGTGAACTTATTGTAGAAAATAGTGGCAGGAATGGCGGCGATAAGGCCGATTGCGGTCGCAAACAGCGCCTCCGCGATGCCGGGGGCCACCACCGCCAAAGAGGTATTTTTCGAGGCCGCGATCGACTGGAAGCTCGACATGATGCCCCAGACGGTACCGAACAGGCCGACGAAGGGGCCGGCTGAGCCGACGGTCGCGAGCACCAGCAGACGCCGCTCCAGCCGCTCGATCTCGCGCGCGATCGACACGTTCATCACCTTCTCGATCCGCATCTGCAGCCCGGCGACAGAACGCGCGTGGCTCTCGAAGGAGCGCTTCCACTCACGCATCGCGGCGACGAAGCAGGCCGCCATCGAATGGGTCGGCTTGGCCGACAGTGTGCGATAGAGCTCCTCGATCGACTCGCCGGACCAGAATGCCTGCTCGAAACGGTCCATCGAGCGGCGGGTGCGGGCATAGAGGAAGATCTTGTCGATCGCGATCGCCCACACCCAGACCGAGCAGGACAACAGTCCGAGCATCACCGCCTTCACGATCCAGTGAGCCTGCCAGAACAGCGCGATCAGCGACACGTCGGCGGAAGCAGCAACCGGCAGGGCTGACTGAGCGACGTCGGCCGGATTCATAAGCGGTATCCTCTCAAGGCGATCGTTCCATGTCCTCGGCGCGCAAAATCGCTGCCGGTTCCCCAAAGCCGCGCGGGTCGCGCGCACCTGCCAAGCCTGCGCAAAGCCTTATCTTTTTGGATTGCAGCGGCCCGTCCGAAGCCGGCCGTCTGCTTTCCCTGCCAAGATGTCAAAACTAAGGGCCTCGACTAAGCCTTTGGGCGCGACTTGCCGACCTTACCAGACGCCGACGATAGTTAATGCGGGGTTAGCGCGGGCGCATTTGGCTGCCGGAATGGTAGGCTGGGCAGAGGTTTGGCCGGGATGGATGCGGCAATTCGCCCGGCGAGAGCCGTCGTCTAGAGGGAGCGCAGTCAGGCCAGGGCAGGGTCGGTTCCCTCCCGCTTTGCGGGCGAGGGCCAGGGAGGGGAGGACTCCCTCCCGAAATCTTCGCAATGACGGAGCCACCTTTTCCTGGGCTACCCCCCTGCCCCACCCTCCCAGCAAGGGGCGAGGGAGCGCGGCTTGCCCTGTGGCTACGCCAAGTCGTCACCTTCCATTTCACAATGGGCACGAGCTGATAGGGTGCGCTCACTGATAACAATATGCGCCGGGATCACCGGCCCTCCCAAGGAGCGTTCCCTTGCAAAATCCAACAACAAGCATGCGGTGCATGGTCGCCGCGATCATCTCAGTCAGCCTCACAACGTTCTGCCCCGCACGTGCAGCGTCGGTCGCCCCGGTCGCAGCGGAAAACGGCATGGTGGTATCCGCGCAGCATCTGGCGACACAGGTGGGCGTGGACGTGCTCAAGCGCGGCGGCAATGCCGTCGATGCGGCGGTCGCGGTCGGCTACGCATTGGCGGTGGTCTATCCGGCAGCCGGCAATCTCGGTGGCGGCGGCTTCATGACGATCGAGCTCGCCGACGGCCGCAAGACCTTCCTCGATTTCCGCGAGACGGCCCCGAAGGGCGCGACCGCCAACATGTATCTCGACAAGGATGGCAACGTCATCAAGGGCATTTCGACCAAGGGGCACCTGGCGGTGGGTGTGCCGGGATCTGTCTCGGGCATGGAGTATGCGCGCGAAAAGTACGGCACCATGAAGCGCGCCGACCTGCTCGCTCCCGCGATCCAGCTCGCCGAACAGGGCTTTGCGCTGGACCAGGGCGACATCGATTTGTTGCATACCGCCACCACGGATTTTCAGAACGATCCCGCGTCCGCCGCCATCTTCCTCAACAACGGTCAGCCGTTCCAGGTGGGCGAAAAGCTGGTGCAGTCGGAACTCGCCAAGACCCTGCGCGAGATCAGCAGCAAAGGCACCGACGGCTTCTACAAGGGCTGGGTCGGCAGCGCCATCGTGGCATCGAGCCAGGCCGGCAAGGGCCTGCTGACGCAGGACGACCTTGACGGCTACAAGACGCGCGAGCTCGCGCCCGTCGAGTGCGACTATCGCGGCTACCACGTGATCTCCGCACCGCCACCGAGCTCGGGCGGCGTCGTCATCTGCGAGATCCTGAATATCCTGGAGGGCTATCCGCTGAGAGAGCTGGGCTACCACTCCGCGCAGGCCGTGCACGTCCAGATCGAAGCCATGCGCCACGCCTACGTGGACCGCAACAGCTACCTCGGCGACCCGGACTTCGTGAAGAATCCGCTCGACCGCCTGCTCGACAAGAATTACGCGACCAAGATCCGCGCCGTGATCGATCCGAACAAGGCTGGCGTCTCCAAGGACATCAAGCCGGGCATAGAGCCGCATGAGGGAAGCAACACCACGCACTATTCGATCGCAGACAAGGACGGCAACGCGGTTTCGGTGACGTACACGCTGAACGACTGGTTCGGTGCCAACGTGACGGCGGCCAAGACCGGCGTGCTGCTGAACGATGAAATGGACGACTTCACCGCCAAGGTCGGGGTGCCGAACCTGTACGGCCTGGTGCAGGGCGAGGCCAATGCCATCGCTCCCGGCAAGCGGCCGCTGTCCTCGATGAGCCCCACCATCGTCACCAAGGACGGCAAGACGGTCATGGTGGTGGGCACGCCCGGCGGCAGCCGCATCATCACGGCTGTGTTGCAGACCATGATCAACGCGATCGATTATGACATGAACGCGCAAGAAGCCGTCGACATGCCGCGCATCCACCAGCAATGGCTGCCCGACCTCACCAACGTCGAGGACTATGCGCTGTCGCCGGACACCCGCAAGATTCTGGAAGGCATGGGCCACAAGTTCGGGCCGCCACAGCCGGCCAACCATCTGGCGGTCATCATCGTCGGCGCGCCGTCGCTGAACGGCAAGCCGGTCGGCAACAACCGCTACTATGGCGCCAACGATCCCCGCCGCAACTCGGGGCTGGCCGCCGGGTATTGAGAGGCTTGTCGATGCGCAGGGTGGGCAAAGCGACTTGTCCGCCGCAGCTCGAAGAGCGAAGGCGCAAGCGTGCCCACCACTTCTGTCGCAATCGCGAGAGATGGTGGGCACGGCGCTGACGCGCCTTGCCCACCATGCCAGGGCGTCGTTCGGCGGAGAGCGGCAAGCTGCGAACCTCGCTATGCAGTTTGTGCCACGACCGAGGGTTTGTTTCACCGGTCGATCGGCAACAGGCTCTATTGTCTTTGCCTGCAAGCCGCCTGACGATGCGGGGGTGGGCCGCTCGTCAGACGACTGCAGTGGCTGGCGAACTGCCCGACGACCACGTACGGGAGATCCGCATGGAACAGATTCTGATCAACCTCGTCTCAGGCGCGCTTGGTGGAATTGGCGCGGGCAAGTCTTCGCCGACATTTGATCTCGGAATGGCCGGAAACGTCATTTCAGGTCTGGTCGGCGGCGGAGTGCTCGGCCAGGTCATTACGTTGCTGCTTCCGTCCATCATGGCCGCAGCCGAATCTGGAAACTTGAGCGTTGGCGGCATCGTGTCACAAGTCGTCGCCGGTGGCGCCGGCGGGGCGATTCTCACCGCGATCATCGGCGCCATCAAGAACAAGGCGGCCGCCTGATCGGTGAGACGAGGGACAAGACTTCACCACTTCTCCTTCGACGTCCGCACGTCGAGCTCGAACGACCAGGCCCGTTCAGACTGCCGGTAGAGGAAGGCGAACGCATCGACGATGCCTTCGATGCTGATCAGGCTGTCCTGCCGGCTTGCAGCATCGGGGAAACGGTTCATGATCTTGTCGCCGGCGATCGCGCCGTCGACGATGACGTGGCCGACATGGATGCCGTCGGGCGCATATTCCTTGGCCATGGCCTGGGCGAGCGTGCGCAGGCCCGCCTTTGCGGAGTTGAACGCGCCAAAGCCCGGGCGCCCGCGCAGCGAGGCGCTGGCGCCGGTGAAGAGCAGCGTGCCGGTCTTCTTCGGCGCCATGCGGCGCACCGCCTCGCGGCCGAACAGGAAGCCGCCGAAGCAGACGACGCGCCAGGCGTTTTCGAAATAGTCGGCTTCCATCTCGATGATCTTGCCGGGCGTGTTGTTGCCAGCGTTGTAGATCGCGAGATCGAGCTCGCTGCCAGCGATATCGAACAATGCGGCGACGTCGCCCTCCTTGGTGGCATCGGCGACGAAAGGAATGGCCTCTCCTCCGGCGGCGACGATATCGCGCGCAACCGACTCCAGAGTGCTCGGCGTGCGTCCCGCCACGATCACCTTGAGCCCGTCGTTTGCAAAACGCTTGCAGAGCTGGGCACCCAACCCTCGGTCCGGGCCCACACCGATCACGATCGCCGTCTTCATGGTGTTCTCCCAAGATTGGAAAGGCGCGCCGGCGTTCAGTTGCCCTCTGCGTTCAGCACGTCACCAAACTGCTCCCAGGAACTTCCGGTCCAACGCTGCAGCTGCAATTGCGTATAGGCCATACTGTTGTCAGGCCCCGTGTTGATTGTCACCCCCGGAATGAGCGTTGGCAGGGAAAGGCCGCGGATGTTCCGCGCCTGCCTGAGGATGTTGTCGCGCGAAAGATCGTCGCCGCACTGCCTCAACACCTGCTCCAGGATCTGCCCCTGCTGGGTCCCGAACAGATAATTGGCGTCGCCGATATCAGCGCCCGGCAGGTATTTTGCGAAATGCGCGCGGTACCAAGTCATGCCGGGGTCATCTGCCCATCTCTTGTCGCCGGGGTCCTTGAGCATGGTCGCGGCGATGATGCCCACGGCCTTCTCCTGTCCCGCCGGCACGATGGTCGAAGAGACCGAGGTCGACACCAGGTTGATCAGGAACAAGGGCTTCCAGCCGATCTCGTCGGCCTTCTTGATGGCCTGCGCCGCGAACTTCGGCGTGCCCGCGAACAGGAACGCCTCGGCGCCAGAGGATTTCAGCGACACCATGTGGGACTCGATGGTCGGCTCGCTCACCTCATAAGAGGACGCGATGACTTTCTTGTCGAAGCCGTCCTTCAGATAATCTTTGAAGGCGCTGATGAAGTCCCGGCCGAGATCGTCGTTCTGATAGAGGATCGCGATCTTGGCATTCGGCTTGGTCTGCGTGATGTAGCGCGCATAGATGCGCCCTTCCGTGGTGTAGCTCGGCAACCCCGTGGTGGTCATGGGGAATTCGGAGAAATTCGTGAACTTGGTCGCGCCGCTCACGACGAAGAGATGAGGTACCCTCTTCGCGTTGACATATTTGATGGTCGCGCCGATTCCGGGCGTGCCGAGCGGGCTGAACAGGAACGCCACCTCGTCGCTTTCGACGAGCTTCCTGGTCTGCTCCACCGTCTTCGGCGGACTATAGGCGTCGTCATAGGTGATCAGATTGATCTTCCGACCATTGACGCCGCCGCGATCGTTGATCGAATTGACGTAGGCGATCAGACCCTTGCCGGTGTTGCTCAAGGGAGAAGCCGGACCGCTGAACGGAAACGTCGCGCCGATCCTGATCTCGGTTTCGCTGACTCCGGGCGTTTCGCACAACACGGCGCCGGTGGTCGCGGCAAACAGAACGGCAGTGGCTAAAAGTCTCTTGAACATCGAAAGCTCCTCTTCCCCGTGAGATCATGCACGCGCTGCACGCCGCTCAACCCGTCGTCGCCAGATCGTTCGTCCTCGTGCCCGCAATCGCGAGCTCGCGAAGCCTGTGCTTGAGGATTTTTCCGGTCGAGGCCGCCGGCAGCGCATCGAGCACGATCAGCTCGGTCGGCCGCTTGTAGGGCGTAAGCTCGCCCGCAGCGTAAGCCTTCAGCGCCTCCGCATCGACGCTTGCTCCGGGCAACAGCTGGACGAAGGCGACGACCTCCTCGTTGCCGTCCACGGGACGCCCGACCACGGCCGACTGCACGATCTCTTGATGCGCATTCAGGACCGCCTCGATCTCCGCCGGATAGACGTTGAAGCCGGAACGGATGATCATCTCCTTGGTGCGTCCGACGATGTAGAGCTGCCCCCGCTCGTTCACCCGGCCGAGATCGCCGGTATTGAACCAGCCGTCGCGATCGATCGCGGCCGCCGTCAGATCGGGCGCGCGATAGTAGCCGAGCATGATATTGGCGCCACGTACATGCAGCTCGCCGACTTCGCCGATGCCGACCTGGCGCCCGTCGCGAGCGACGATCCTGTGCTCGACCCCGGGCAGGAACGGTCCCACGCTCTCGTCTGCCGCGGGATCCTCCTCGCGCACGGCGGCAAGGCCCGGCGAGCATTCGGTGATGCCGTAGCCGTTGAGTAGTGGAATGCCGAACTCGGCCTCCATGCGGCGCTTGAGGTCTAGGTCGAGCGGCGCGCCGGCCACGCCCATCAGGCGGAGCTTTTCGCACTTGAGCTTCGCGATGCCGTTGACGGTCTTGTATTCGAGCAGGCGTTGATAGGTTGCAGGCACACCGAACAGCGTGGTGATCCCTTCCTCCGCGAGCGCGCGCGCGAGCGCCACAGGATCCGCCTTTGACACGACATGCAACGCGGCGCCGTGCATCAGTGTCGAGATCAAGAGGATCGAATAGCCGACGATGTGCGACATCGGCAGCACACCATAGATGCGATCGCCGGGCGCGGTCCGGCGGAGATTGCCCGATACCCTTGCCGCGACGAGCAGATTGCGATGGCTGAGCATCACGCCCTTCGGCGCCCCCGTCGTCCCGGACGTGTACATCAGCGTGGCAACCTGCCGGTCGCTGCCCGCTTCGACCGGCTCGGCCTGCGCCGCATCATTCAGCGCGCCGACGCCGATGCTGCCGAACGGGCCGACGGCGCGCAAGCTTGCGCAAATGCGGTTCGCGTGCTCGGCGGCCTCCTTCGACAGCGCCGCATTGAACAGCACGCGGCGCGCGCCGCTGTGGGTAGCGATGAGATCGAGCTCGCGAGCAGAGAGACGCGGATTGACGGGAATCGCCCAGGCATCGATTTGACTTGCCGCAAACAGCATGGCCCCGAGCGCAACGCTGTTCTCGCTCACCACCATGACCCGATCGCCGGGCCTGATCGCGAGATCGGCGAAATCTTTCGCGGCCGCAGTGACGGCATCGGAAAATTGCCGGTAGGTCCAGACGCGTCCGGCTTCGATAAAGGCGGGCAGATCGGGCGAGGTCCGGGCGAAGGGGGCATAGACCTCATGAACCCTGCACGGCAGCCGCGCGATGAGATCGACCATGTCGACGTCGTTGACGCTGGTCATACAGTCCTCCCTGGTGGACAGGCGCCGGCCCTTGCCGGGCTCTATGCGCGTGCAGTCGAACGAAGCGAATCAGGACGAGGCGACGAGCCGCCTCGTGTCGGAGAGTTGTGTCAGGATTTCCTCTTCGACGTCGCGGAGCTGGTCCTTGCCGAAGAACATCTCGTCATTGACGAAAAAGGTCGGCGAGCCGAACGCGCCGCGGGTAACCGCGTTCTGCGTCAGCTCCATCAGGCGGTTCTTGACCGTCTGGTCCTGCGATTTCGCTGCGATGAGGGCAACATCGATCCCGGAGGCGGTCAGCGCCTGACGCATCACCTCGGGGTCGTCCATCTTCTTGGGCTCCTCCCACATATGGTGATTGACCGCGCGGAAATACGCCGCGAACAGCCCCAGCTCCTGTGCCGCGACGGCACCGCGCATCAGTTGCAGCGTATTGACAGGGAAGAACGGATTGGGGCGGAAGGTCGTGATGCCGTGCCGGCGCAGGAAACGCGCCGTCTCGACCTCCATGTATTCACGCTTGTTTCTGATGCCCTTCAGGGAATCGGCCGGCGAGGAATTGCCGGTGAGCTTGAAGATGCCGCCGAGCAGCACCGGTACGTAGTCGAACGTCACGCCGGTGCGGGCCTCGATCTCAGGAATAACGCGGTCGGCGAGATAGGCGTTCGGGCTGCCGAAATCGAACAGGAACTGCACCCGCACCGCTGGCGCGCTCGACATGTTTTGCATCCTCCCGCCGATTGACTCGCAGGGCCGCAAAGGGCCCATCTTCGGCGGCACCATATAGTTCTAAAACAGAACTGTCAAACATCTCGCGCCATCCAGGCTGGCGGAAGGGTAAGCATTGTCCTTCGGGTTATTTCATTCCATTTTGGAATTTTGTATTGTTGCAGTACGAACGCGTTGGAAAATGCGGCCTTTTCGGAGTTAGACGAATGCGATGGGATTTGCTTGAGCAGGAGCAGTGCTCGGTCGCCAGGACGGTGGCCGTGATCGGCGATCGTTGGAGCCTGCTGATCCTGCGCGACTGCTTTCTGCGCGTGCGCCGGTTCGAGGAGTTTCAGTCGCGGCTCGGGGTGACCCGGCACGTCCTCGCCGATCGCCTGAAGAAGCTCGTCCGGTTCGGCGTGCTCAGGCGCTCGCCCTATCAGGAGAATCCGACACGTTATGAATACATCCTCACCCAGAAAGGGCTGGATCTCTATCCCGTGGTGATGGCGATCGTGCATTGGGGCGACACTCACATGGTGGATGAGCGCGGCCGCCCCCTGCTTCACGAACACAAGCGTTGTGGCAAGATGTTCGATCCGGTGCTGGTCTGCTCCGAATGCGGCGAGCCGATCATCGCAAAAGAGGTCCACGTGCACGCAGGCCCCGGCGCAGCCGAAGGCGCGGCCGAGGAGATCGCAACGCGCGAGGCTGCATTGACTGCCCGCGCGAAATAGCGGCACGCCCAAACCGCGCGACGCACCGCTTGAGTCAGGATTTACGCGCCCGGGAGGGCACGGTAGCGTCACCGCTGCCCAGTTCGCCACCGTCAGCCAAGCCCAGCAGCTTCATGACGATCTTTCGGCGCTCCATATCCGTGAAGGGCGAGACGCCGGCCAGCTCCATGTACCAAAGCCCTTCCACCGCGAGGTGCACGATCGCCGCGCGGTCGAAGTCGATGCCCGCGCTGATCTCGCGGAAACGCTCCGCGTAGTAGGCTTTACCGGCTCGGTTATTCCATAGCCCGGACATGCGCAGCCGCGCACTGGCCTTGTCCGCCTTTGAGCGGTTGTGCATCGAGGCGATCGCATAGCCCTTGAGCTCGCGCGATGGCGTGTCCGGCAAGCTCTCGGTCGTCCTCTGGCGAGCTTCGGCATAGCGCTCGACGAGCCGCTCGGCGAGCGCATCGATCAGGGCTTCCTTGCTGAGGAAGTGGTAGAGCAGACCGCCTTTGCTGACGCCGGTGCGCGCCGCGAGCGCTTCGTAGGTCAACGCCGCCACGCCCTCCTCGGCAATCAGATCGAGGGCAGCATCGAGCAGCATCGGCCGCGCGCTTGGACGGCCAACACTGCGCTCGGTGGCCGACTTCGACTTGGCTGCCTTCTTGCTCATACGGCGACTATTTTCAGAAGCATCTCTGGCTGTCAAGCTTAATTACTGCACCGTATGGACGGTTTCTATAGCGAATAAGAGGAATCCCGATTCTGCTTGGATTTACCATTTGACAGGGTCGTTCACTGGAATATTTATTTACAGTACAGACGGTATAGTATTTGGCGCATTGTGCGCAGGACGAGACGCAAAAGAATGACCAGACACATTCCTCGCAACGACGAACGTCCGCTCGACGATACCGAAAAGGGAATCCCCGGCCACGTTGGCGTCATCCCCATCGATGCTTTGCGTATGCAGGGGTGGAACCTGCTGAAGGAAGACTTGCCGCTGCCGGTCGCCGTGCTGAAGGAGGACGCCGTGTGGCACAACGTCCGCTGGATGCAGCGCTTCATTGCGCAGAGCGGCGTGGCGATCGCGCCGCATGGCAAGACGACGATGAGCCCAGCACTCTTCGATCTGCAACTCGCGGCGGGCGCCTGGGGCATCACGGTTGCCACCGTGCATCAGCTTCAGGTGGCGCGCCGGTTCGGCTATTCCCGTATCGTGATGGCGAACCAGCTCGTCGGTCGTCGCAATATCGACTACGTATTGGAAGAACTGAAGCGCTCCCCCGGTTTCGAATTCTGCTGCCTCGCCGATTCGATCGCCAATGTTGAGCGCCTCGCAGATGCGGCGCGCCGCATCAACGCAGACCGGCCGCTGCGTCTCCTGGTCGAGATCGGCTATCGCGGCGGCCGCACCGGCTGCCGCGATCTCGAGTCCGCACTCGCAGTTGCGCGCGCGATCGCGGCAGGCTCACCCGTTCTTGCCTTGGCGGGGATTGAAGGTTTCGAGGGTCTTATGCACGGCGGCACTCCGGCAGAGAGCACTGTCCTGGTTGACGGTTTCCTCGAGCGGATGGCGTCCCTCGCCAGGGCTTGCGCAAAGGAGAGACTGTTTGCGCCAGGCGAGGTGCTGCTGAGCGCGGGCGGTTCGATCTACTATGATCTCGTCGCGGCAAAGCTGCGATCCATCGAGATCGGCCAGCCAACCAAGGTGGTGCTGCGGAGCGGCTGCTACATCACGCATGACGACATCCTGTACAGGCGCGCGTTCGAAGCCCTGCGTCTCCGGGACCCCGAACTGGCAGCCATGGGCGGCGGACTGCGACCGGCGCTGGAGATCTGGGCCTATGTCCAGTCGCGGCCCGAGCCCGAAAAGGCGATTCTCGGCTTCGGCAAGCGCGACGCGTCCTATGACGATCCGCCGCTGGCGCTGAAATGGTTCCGTCCGGGCAACACGATGACGGCTCCGGCAACGATCCCGCCCGGCCACCGCGTGACCCATCTGAATGACCAGCACTGCCATTTCGCCATTCCGCCTGACTCTCCTCTGGCCGTCGGCGACATGGTTGCGTTCGGCATTTCTCATCCCTGCCTGACCTTCGACAAGTGGCGCGTCATGCAGATGGTCGACGACGCGTACAACTGCATCTCGGCCATCAGGACCTATTTCTAGTCGCCGACCCGGCGGCGCCGGCGCTGAGACTATGCTTCTTCTCCTCCCACGTTCGAAAGGACACGCGACCATGTCGGCCTCTCACCCCGCAACCAAACCCACTGCCTCCGGCGGCTACTCCTACATTCCCTTCGAGTTTCAATACTCGTCCGGCGTCGCGGCGCTTCCCGGCTTCCGGCTGGAGCGGGCACGCTTCAACCGGCTGGTGCCAATGGCCGAAGGCTTCGCGCGGATCAAGGCGCATCTCGGCTCGCTTGGACGGCCGCTCACCGCATTTGCCGCATGTGAATTGCGCTCGACGCTGCCTTTCACCGCGGACGGCTTTCGCGAGTTCAATCTGGGCTATGCCCAGGTGTTGCGAGAGTGGGGCATCATGAAGGGCGAGGATAATCCGGTTGCACGAAGCAATGTATGTCCCGAACTCGATCCGCCGACGGAGTCCGGATTCTACGCCTTCACCTACACCGTTCCGGACACGTCCGCGGCTCCAACATTCCTGATCTCGGGCGGCGCCGAGACACGCAGCGCCACGGTGCCACAGGATCGGATCGTCGCTTTTGGAGACACCTCGCCCGCCGGATTGCGCGCAAAGGCCCAGCAGACCCTCGGCGAGATGGAGAAGCGACTGGCGGCCTTCGGGTTTGGCTGGGCCGATACCACTGCCGTCCAGGTCTATACCGTTTTCGATCTGCACCCCTTCTTTCTGGATGAGATCACAGCGCGCGGCGCCGCTTGCAGCGGCTTGACCTGGTATCCCTGCCGGCCGCCCGTTCAGAAGATCGACTTTGAAATGGACTGCCGCGGTCTCACGCGCGAGATCGTTCTGTCGGCATAAGATTCAGCCGGAGCCGAGACTGCCCGCCGCTCCGCGACATCTCAAAACATCCACAGAAGCGCGGCGGACCACCGCCGCGCGTCGCGATTGAAGTTGACGATCAGGCGGCCGGCCGCGCACTCGTCGGCGACGCATAAATATAGTAGTGCACGTAGCGATCCCGGCACTTCTCCTGTAGCTCCGCCTCGGACAGGTCCTCCGCGAACCGCGCCGGACTCATGAGGGACAGATCGTAGGTCGTACGACCGTTGACGATGAGCTCCACCAGTTGCTCACTCAAAGCCGGCGCGGTTGACAACCCCCCGACGTTGCAGCCGCCAATTACATAAAGATTTCTGACACCGGGCGCCTGTCCGATGATGTGGTGGCCGTCCATGGTCATCGTCGGCAATCCCCCACGGTGCTCACGCAGCGAAAGCTCCGTCTGGAAGATGGGAAACTGATCCTTGACGAGACCCGCAAGTCGCTTCAGCACGGCCAGATCGAGCTCGAGATTTTCGATCCGGAACGAGCCCGGCAGTTTGGAGAGATCGACCGGCATGGGATCGCTCTCGTATCCTCCGAACATCAGCCCGCCGCGATCCGGCCGCACATACACATTGGCATCGATGATGCGCGTAATCGGCTGCTGATTGCTCACCCCCGGCAGCGGATTGGTGATCATCAACTGGTGGCGCATGGCAACGGCTGGGACCTTGGTGCCAGCCAGGGAGGCGACGAAACGAAGCCATCCGCCGGCGGCATCCACAATGACGGGCGCAGAGAATTCACCGCGATCGGTGACGACCCGCGTGACAGCGCCGTGTTCGACAACCAGCTCGGAGACCTTCGTATGAGGCACCATCGTAGCCCCCAGCCGCACCGCGCCCTTCGCGTAGGCGCGCGGGACCTGCACCGGCTCCAGGAAGACGTCCCGCCGCATCAGCGTCGAACCGACGATTCCCTTGTTCTGCAGAAAGGGGTTGCGTTCGCACGCCTCCTCGGCCGTAATCATGTCGACTTCGAGCCCGAGCTTCTTCGCAGCGGCGACCCGCTCCGCCAACAGCTTGAGATGTTCCGGTCGACGTGCAACCGACATGCTGCCGGGCTGGAAGAATTCGATCGGCTCGCCCGTATCCTCGGCCAGGCGCTCGATCTTCTCGACCGCACGAACCGCAAGCCTGGTCATGACCTCGGTCGAGCGGACCTGACCGCTCAGCCCGGCGGCGCGCGCCGAGGTCTGCGAGGCGATCTCGGCCTGATCCAGCACCGCAACATCGCGTCCTGCCTTGGCGAGATGGAAAGCTGTGCTCGAGCCCAGCGCGCCCGAACCAATGACGATTGCATCAAACTTGTCCATAACCGGCTTTCCTTTCTTCCGATGATTGCGGGCTCAGGCGTGCTTCCATCAACTTGGCGAGATAGGACAGCGGCAACGCCATGATCAGGTACATGAGACCAACCGCGATATAGATCTGCAGCGGCATGAAGTATTCGCTGGTGAGATCCCGTGCCTGCAGCATCATCTCCGGTGCCGCAATAAGTGACGCAACCGACGTATCCTTGAGCAGCGCGATACCGTAGTTGCCCATCGGCGGCAGGACGATGCGAAGAGCCTGCGGCAACACGACGTAGCGAAGGACCTGAATGTTGCGCATGCCCAGCATCTGCGCGGCCTCGCGCTGCCCCTTGTCGATCGCCTGGATGCCGGACCGATAGACTTCGGCAACGTAGGCAGCACCGTTCAAGCCAAGGCCGAGCACGGCCGCATTGAACGAATTGAGCGTGATTCCGATCGAGGGCAGTCCGAAATAGATGACAAACAGCAGCGTCAACGACGGCATGCCGCGGACGATCTCTACGTAGCCATATGCAATCGCCCGCAGCCAGGCCCGCGAGGACAACCGGGCCAGCGCCAGCGGCAACGCGAGCACAGCGGCGAGGATGAAGGCCAGCGACATGAGTCGCAGCGTCCAGACGGCGCCGCGCAGGAGCTGGGGCAGCCATTCCAGAAACAGCGAAAAGAAGCCGATCATGTCAGCCTCCCGCGGCGGAGCCGGTTTTCGAGCCACTGGGCGAGCCGCGACAGCGGAAAGCTCATCGCGATGTAGATGACCGCGACCAGGATGTAGATCGGTCCGCTGAGATAGCTCTTCGTAACGAGGTTGCGGGCGTAGAAACTGAGTTCGGGCGCGGCAACGGCCGATGCGAGCGAAGTCTCCTTGAGTAGACCCACGGCAAAATTCGCCAGCGGCGGCAGGACCACCCGCATCGCCTGCGGCAAGATCACGTAACGAAGCGCCTTTGGGCGCGTCATGCCGATCATGAAAGCCGCCTCGAGCTGACCTGCATGGACCGACTGCAGGCCCGCACGGAAAACTTCCGTCAGATAAGCGCCGCCGTTCAAGCCGAAGCCGAGTACCGCCACGGGAATCGGATCCAGTTTCACACCGACCTGCGCCAGGCCGAAATACAACACGAACAGCTGGGTGAGGATCGGGACGCCGCGGAATATCTCGACGTAGGTCCTGATGCCCAGTTTGGCGAGGCGTGACGGAAACGTCTGGAGCAACCCCAAAACGAGTCCAATCAGAACCGCAACGATGAAGGCGCCGACCGTGATCTTGACGGTTGTTACCGCCCCCGAAAGCAAGACCGCCGTGAATTCAGGCAGCAACGGCAGTGCACGCGACCACTCGTTCACGACGCGAGCCCCGTTGGGGAAGCGCTACGTCGGTCACGTTGTGGGCGCAGCAGTGCCATCGTCCGCGGATGAGCCGGCTTGCTCAGAAGATCCCGCGGCGCTCCTTCGTCGACGACGGCTCCGTGATCCATCACGATGATGCGGTCGGCAACCTCCTCGGCGAACGACATTTCGTGAGTGACGATCAGCATCGTCATGCCCTCATTGGCAAGCTGCTGCATGACATCCAGCACCTCACCGACGAGCTCTGGATCCAGCGCAGACGTCGCCTCGTCGAACAGCATCAATTTCGGCTTCATCGCCAGCGAACGCGCGATCGCTATTCTCTGCTGTTGTCCGCCCGACAAGTGGTCGGGATAGGCGTTCGCCTTTTGCGGGAGGCCCACCTTTTCGAGAAGGCCGCGCGCTTCGGGTTCGACCTCGTCGCGCGGGCGCCTCAGGACCTTGAGCGGCCCGAGCATGATATTTTCGAGCGCCGTCAGATGCGGGAAGAGATTGAACCGCTGGAAGACCATGCCGATGCCGGTTCGAATGTCGGCGATCTCGCGGTCGGACATCGAAGTCCGCTGGCCATCGACGAACCTGTCACCGATGTATCTGCCGGCGACGATGACTTCACCGGAATTCGGCTTCTCCAGATGCGCAATGCATCGGAGAAGCGTCGTCTTGCCGGAGCCGCTCGAGCCGATGATTGCCACCCGTTCGCCGCCTGCGACGTTCAGGCTGACATGGTCGAGCGCCCTGTAATTTCCGAAGGTCTTGCAAAGGCCCGACACCTTCACAAGGGATGAGTTCGCTGCAACGTGATTCATGCCGCCTGCCTGCTCGCCTGGGATCGTTCAGCCGAACAAGGCCGAGTAGTCCTTTGGCTGGTGCGCCCATTTTCCAATGACGTTGCCGTTCTCGTCGCGGTCGACGCCGAGACGCGGATTGCTTTCGTTGGAAAGAGCTGCGAGGTAGTCGTCGGCCTCCATGCCGTATTTCTTCAGCAGCTTGCCGTTGGTGCCGGATCGCCAGAGCCAGCGGACACCGGCGTTCACGGCGTCGAAAAGATCGAAGTTTTCGACGTTCATGCCGATGACGGTGGTCTGCTTCTGGCCCAGCACGTCGAAGTCCGGCAACGAATCGGTCGGCACCAGCTTGAGGCTCCAGTTGGGATTCTGCTGGATCATGTAGGCGACCGTCGGCGCGTCCAGGAACGCGAAATCGAGACGCCCGGCCTGCACGTCACGCACGCACGCATCGGTCGTATCGTAGAGCTTGAGCTCGCTCGTTCCGGGAATTCTCTTCAGTTCGGGGACGATCGTGAATCCGCTGACCGTGCCGATGCTGCGGCCTTCATGTCGTCGACGACCAGGCGCGGGCCGACCTTCATGTCCTTTCGCGTCAAGGTGTACTTGCCGGTGTAGTAGATCGCGTCGGTCAGAAGCAGCACCTGCGAGCGCGCTTTCGTCCACCCCATATTGCCAAGCATGACGTCGGCGCGGCCTCCCCGGATCGACTCGATCGTCGCTGACCAGTCCATCAAGGCTGGCACCGTCTTGAGACCCATCCTCGTCGCGATTGCCGTGATCATCTCGCCATCGGCGCCAAGGATCTGACCGTCCTTGATGCTGGTCATCGGCATGTCCCCGTTCATCGCGACCGTCAGCGCCCCCGGCACCACCGTCTTGAATCCCTGCGGAACTGCCCTGGCGCTGCTTGCCATGACCAGGGCAGCGACCCCCCAATCGCTCCCGACAAGACGTCTCGACGGGAATGAAAGGCCATTCTCTGGCGCGAAGAAGAGTGGTCGAAAGACATGAGCTCCTCCTGATTGTTCCACATGGCAAGCAATCGCATCGCTCGAAGCGGTCGCGTGCCGGGCACCCCGACATTTTTATACCGTACGTCTGGTACAGTAACTGCTTTCGAGGCGTGTTGCAAGGCGATCGCATAAGCGCGTTTCACGCGACCTCGCCCTCAGGCTGTGCGGATTTCATCGTGCTCGCTTGAAGGACACTGCACGTCTCGGGCTCACGGCCCGCGGGGGCGCGTCACGGAGTTGCCTCGCGCAATAGGGCCGATCGCGGCGACGATCAGGCGACTTCTTCCGGACAGTTGGTCAACCGCGCGGGATTGCCGACAGCGGTGCAGCCGTCCGGCACGTCGGAGATCACAACCGACGCGGCGCCGATCTTGGCGAAGTCGCCGATGCGAATGTCACCAAGAATGGTCGCGCTGGCGCCGATGAAGACACGGTTTCCGATCCGAGGCGAGCGGGTCGGCAGTTCGCCATTCCGGCCAATGCTGACATTCTGGAGAATCGTCACGGCGTCGCCGATCACGGCGTTAGCACCGATCACGATGCCGCTGGCGTGGTCGAGATACACCGACGAGCCAATGTGCGCCGCGGGATGGATGCTGACCTGCAAGGCGTTGGATGCTTCGTTCTGAAAGAGCAGCGCGGCATCGATATGGCCGCGGCTCCAGAGCCAGTTCGAGACGCGCCATGCCTCGAGCGCGACATAGCCCTTGAAATGCAGCAGTGGCACAGCAGGCCCGCGATGGCAGGGTCCCGGATCGCGATGGCGCGCAAGTCGAGGCTTGCCGTCTCAATCAGGTCGGGCTGCTGACGGAAAGCGTCGTTGGCGAACGCGGTGAAGCGCGCACCCACAGTGGTATTGCTGCCGCCAAGACGGCGGCCGATCAGATCTGACAGAGCGGCGGCGAGATCGTCATGTGCGAGAACAGTTGCCGCCGAGACCGTGCCGAAGACGGGATCGGCTGCGGCCGCGTGTTCTGCCTCGCCGCGGATCGCCTGCCAGAGACTGGCGCTCGATATGCTTGCAGCCTCCGCCATCGCCGACCCCGGTCCTTCGCCGCCTGGTTTCGCCACTGAATATAGGATGTCCGCGGCGGTGTGGCACCAGGCTAGCAAAACCAAACCGCCCGCCTGCGGGGCTCGCAGGCGGGCGGCTCGGGGCCATCAGGACTTTTGGGGGCGTGCGCCTGAAGGCTTTGCGGATCGGATCAACCCTGCGGCGGCGGCTCGTTCGGCGGCGTCGGACGGGTC
Organism: Bradyrhizobium sp. UFLA05-89; assembly: GCF_059803475.1. Taxonomy (NCBI): domain Bacteria; kingdom Pseudomonadati; phylum Pseudomonadota; class Alphaproteobacteria; order Hyphomicrobiales; family Nitrobacteraceae; genus Bradyrhizobium; species Bradyrhizobium sp. UFLA05-89. Next base: position 124,212 of record NZ_JBANBA010000006.1, read on the forward strand.
TTGTGCTGCGCCATGAACTGGTCGAACTCTTCCTTGTCCTTGGCGTGACGAAGCCGCGTCAGGAAATCCTTGAACTCGCGCTGCTCTTCCTCGAGCCGCTGAAGGGTCTCGGTGCGGTACTCGTCGAACGCGCGGTTGCCGGAGGACGGCGGCCCGAAGCCAAAGCCGAAGCCGCGGCGCTCCATGCGGTCGCGCATGCGGTCCATCTTGTACTGCATCTTCTCCATCTTGTTCTGCCAGCGATCGTGGCCGCTCCAGCACGACATTCTTCTGCTCCCGAGTGTGAAAAAGAGAAGGGCAAGCCCGATCGGCCACCAGATGATGAAGCCCAGGACGGTCACGGCAATCCAGCCGGGGTGCCAGGGCGTATCGAGCATGTGGGGGCGGTAGTAGGGGTCTTCCGAGGGGCCGCGCCATCGATTGACATCAGCGGTGTAGGCCATTTCCCATCTCCATCACGGCTGTCACGCCGTTGTGAATGTAAATAACATTTACATAGGTAGCCGATCCCTCGGTTTTGTCAAGCTGGCCACCAGACAGGCCCGCCGATTTATTTGCGCAACTTTATTTCAGCTTGCCCCAGGGGCTGTTGGGAGAGCCGGTCGAACCGGAGGATGCCTCCGGTGGCACCGGCGGCGGCTCGGCGCTTTTCGCCGTGGGACGACGGTCGATCGGGAAGCCGAGGCCGCGCAGATAGATCAGCACTTCGGCTTCGAGCAGCTCATCCGGCGACATCGGCAGCTTGCGGCGCGCACCATCGCCGCGGGAGAACAGCGAGGCCACGCCGTGCGACATCGACCAGATGTGCAGCGCCATCATCATCGCCGGCGGCCGCGGCGTGCCTGGCGGCGTCAAGGCCGCGAGGCGCTCGGCGGCCGCACGGATGACGCCGAAGGCGCGTTCGCCGGCAGCCATCAGCGCCGGATTGGCGTCGGCCGGCAGGCCGGATTCGAACATCGCGGAATAGAAAGCGGGCTCTTCGCGCGCGAAGGCGAGATAGGCTCTGCCGACGCGCTCGAACGCCGTGAGGGTGTCCGGGCGGCCATCATCCCAGGCCGCGGTCAGACGCGCCTCGAACTGTTCGAAGCCGCGCTGGGCGATCGAGGAGAGCAGTTCGTCGCGGTCGCGAAAGTGGCGGTATGGAGCGGCCGGGCTGACGCCTGCCATCCTCGCGGCATCCGCAAAGGTGAAGCCGGCCGCGCCTTTCTCGGCGATCAGCCCCAGCGCTGCCTGGAGCAACGCCTCCTTCAGATTGCCGTGATGATAGCCGCGCTCGGCGCGGCGCTGCTCGTCCTTGCGCCAGCTCATGTGAATGACTTTTACATGAGCCGTGCGCGAAGGTCACTAGCGCGGGCGGGGATTGATTAACCCGTACTTCCCCGGAATGGGAGCTAGCCGCCGGGAATCGGCAGCACCGGCATGATCTCGACCCGCTCGCCCGGGAAGATCGCGAAATGCGGATGGTTCTCGAACATTTTTGCCGCGGCCTCGTGCGAGGCAGCCTTGACCACGGTGAAGGCGCCCATCTCGTTGGCGATGTCGGCGACGCCTTTGGTATCGACCTTCTTGGTCTTGCCTAGCGGGCCGCCCATGGCCTGGATCGCGTCCTGGTGCTGCTGGACCCAGGCGTGCCACGCCGCCATGCCTTCCTTCTCCTTTGCCTTGCGTTCGGCTTCCGGCAGCGCAGTCCAGGCGGCCATCTTCGCGCTCTCCTTGCTACCGAGGAAGACGGCGAGATAGGTGTCGTTGGTGTTCATGGGCTTCACTCCTCTGTTGCGTTGACGCTTTGACGAAAGGCAATCGTGCAGGCTAGCGGCCGGACTGGCCGCCTTTCCGCAGCTCGGTGAAGCCGGCGGCCGCTTCCCGCACATCAGGCGAAAAGTCGGCCATCTCCTGCACCTGGCGGATCTCGATGATCTCGTTCGGCGAGGCCGGGCACTTCTTGGCCCAGGCGATCGCCTCATCGCGCGAAGCGACCTCGATCATCCAGTAGCCGCCCAAAACTTCCTTGGACTCGGCAAAGGGTCCGTCAGTCACGATGGGCTTGCCGGTCGCAAACGAGACCCGCGCGCCCGTCGAGGGCGGATGCAAACCTTCGAGCGTGATCAGAATGCCGGCATTCTGGAGCGCCTCGTTGTAGCGCATCATCGCGGCGACACGCTCGGGATCGAGTTGAACGTCCTTGGGCGCGGTCTCGTAGCCGAGCGGGATCATCAGCATCATGAATCGCATGGTGGCATCCTCTGGGTCATGTCAGTCCGCTTTCGCTTTGGGGCCGAGATCACCGGCTCTCACGGATAAGACGAACCGCATCCTGCAGTCCCGACATGCCGGTGAAAATTATTTCGGAGGTAAGGTCCGGTGAATCGCTCGCTGGCTCAACGATCCCAGCGCCGCGTCATCTCGCTCGCGCCTTCCGGCAGCATTTCGAAGATCGCTGACGCCAGCACGGCGTGGACGTGCAGCGTGACGGTTCCCGCGTTGCGGAAGCCGTGCTTGCGCCCGGCCGGCACCAGCACCGACTGTCCGGCGGCGACCCTTGCCTGCGTCTCCTCGAGCCAGATCTCCGCCTCGCCTTCGCGCACCGTCAACACCTCCTCGACGGGATGGCTGTGCGTCGGCGCGCCGGCGCCGGGGGCGACCCACTGCTCGAAGATGCAAAGCGCGGTGGCGCCGGTGCGGGCCGAGGCCAACATGCGGGTCTTGACGCCCGGCCGCCACTCTTCCAGCGCGGATGGATCGGAGGGCTGCATGCGGAGGCCTTTCTTGCGGGGAAGAAAGCACGGTAAAAGATGCGAAGGCCGTCCGCCTTGGTGGCCGGCGTTTCGGGCACGGGACAGATTAGCAGATGACTTCAGGCCAGCCAAAGGTTGCCCTCATTACCGGCGCTGCGCGCGGCATCGGACTTGCGACAGCCAGGAAGTTCCTCGCAGAGGGCTGGCGCGTGGCGCTGCTCGACATCGAGGACGATTTGCTCGCGCGCGCCGTCGCCGCAATCGACCGGCCCGATGAGACGTTGGCCTTGAGCTGCGACGTCTCCGACGCCGCAGCGGTCGGCGCCGCAATGAAAGGGATCGCGCAGCGGTTCGGCCGGCTCGACGCACTGGTCAACAATGCCGGCATTGCAGTGTTTGCACCGCTGATGGAGACGTCGGATAAGGACTGGAGCCGCATACTCGAGGTCAACCTCACCGGGCCCTTCGTCAGCACCAAGGCCGCGGTGCCCCTGATGCGCGAGTCCGCCGGCGGCGCCATCGTCAACATCACCTCGATCTCGGCGGTGCGCGCCTCGACGCTGCGCTCGGCCTACGGCACGAGCAAGGCGGGACTGGCGCATCTGACGAAGCAGCTCGCTGTCGAGCTGGCGGTACTCAACATCCGCGTCAACGCCGTCGCGCCCGGACCGGTCGACACCGCGATGGCCAAGGAGGTGCACACGCCGGAGATCCGCGCCGACTATCACGATGCCATCCCGCTCAACCGCTATGGCCTCGAAGAGGAACTCGCGGAGGCGATCTTTTTCCTGTGCTCGGATCGATCGAGCTACATCACCGGCCAAATTTTGGCCGTCGATGGCGGCTTCGATGCAGCAGGCATCGGCCTGCCGACGCTGCGCGGACAGCGGAGGAATGCGTAGACATTTGTAGTTCGTAGGGTGGGCAAAGCGAAGCGTGCCCACCATCTGTCCGGGTTGCGGCTGCATTGGTGGGCACGGCGCTTGCGCGCCTTTTGCCCACCCTGCGAGATTGGATGTGTGGAGAGTGCTATGCGACGCGTTGCATTGGTCAAGGCCGTGACGGTCGCCGCCGCATTGTTCGCAGCCTTGCCCGCGTCCGCCGAGATCCGCATCGTCCAATCTCCAGGCGGACGGGTCGGACCATTTCTCGAACTGTTCGAGCGGGTGCGCGACTCCGGCCAACGCGTGGTAATCGACGGGCCATGTCTGTCCGCCTGCACGCTGGTGCTGAGTCTGGTGCCCGGCGAGCGCATCTGCGTCACCAAGCGTGCGGTGCTCGGCTTCCATGCCGCCCGCTCGGTCGACCGGCAGGGCCGCTTCTATGCCGAGCCGGAAGCCTCCGAAGCGGTCTTGGCGGCCTATCCGGCGCCCGTGCGCGACTGGATCAGAAGCCGCGGCGGACTGACGTCGCGGCTGTTGCTGCTGAAGGGCCGCGAGCTCGCCGCAATCTATCCGCGATGCAGGTAACAATCGATGTCCACCTTCTCCCGCAATGGGAGAAGGTGCAGCGCGCGCGGCAGCGCTTCAATTCTTTCTCACATCCCTTCCGCCGGGCAGTTCACCATCCAGGGGATGCCGAACTGGTCGACGCACATGCCAAAGCCCTTGGCCCAGAACGTCTTGCTGAAGGGCATGGTGACGGTGCCGCCATCGGCGAGCGCGTTGAACTTGCGTTCGGCATCGGCCGCGTTGGTGATCGTCAGCGAGATCGAGAAGCCCTGCGGCTTCTGCGAGTGCTCGGGCGGCGCGTCCGAGGCCATCAGCACGCTGCCATCGGGAAGCGACATGCGCGCATGCATGATGGTCTTTTCGCGGCCGGGTGCAGCGGGCATCTCCGGCGGAGCGTCGGAGGCGCGCAGCATCGCCTCGACCTTTCCATCGAGCACGCGCGCATAATAGTTGAACGCGGCTTCGCACTTGTCCTGGTAGAACAGGTATGGATTGAGCATGGTTCTCTCCTTGACGTGAGGCTTCTACTTCTCGGTGAGCTTCTTCAGATTGGCGAGGCCGGTCTCGAAATCCTTGCCGATCATGTTATCCATGTTGACGAACACCTGCATCAGCTTGGACAGGAACGGGGCCGGACCGTACATCGCCCATGTGACCAGTGTTGCACTGCCTTGCGGCACAAACGTGAACTCGGCAATGTTGTGACCTTCGAAGGGGCGCTCGAAATCAAGCTTGATGCGAAGTTTCGGCGGTGTGCTCGCTTCGAGAATTTCCATGCGACCAGCACCGATGTCCTTGTTCCCGTCCCAGGCATAGATCGCGCCTTTGCCCTGCGTGCTACCGCCGAACGTGCGCTTCAGGCCGGGATCGCGCCCTTCGTAGGGCGACCAGCTCGTCCAGCGCTGGAAATCGGCGATGAGGGGGTAGATGGCATCGGCAGGCGCCATGACGGCGAGCGTGCGTTCGACGCGAAACATGTCCGGCTTGGTGGCGGCGAAGACGAGAAGGCCGGCGATGCCGGCGGCAATCACGATTGCGATAACGGCAACAGCTTTCAGCATGACGGGCTCCCTTCGATTGGCCCAAGGACGAAGGAGAGAGTGCGAGACCGACAGGCGCGGACGTTTTTTTTCGCCACACCATCCACCCGGCGTCATGGCCGGGCTCGTCCCGGCCATCCATGTTCTTGAGTGCTGACGGAAAGACGTGGATGCCCGGGACATCTAGCGCGAAGACGCGCTTCGCGCTTTTGCCCGGGCATGACGATCCGGAGAGCGTCTCGTTCTATTTCGCTTTCGCGCCCTCTTTGGACGCCTTCGGCTGGCTGTCCCTGATCAGGCGATCGAGATGCATGCGAATGTGGGCCGCCTCGGCCGAGGTGTTGGCGAGTGCGATCGCGCGGTCGAAAGCGACGCGGGCCTCGTCGTTGCGGCCGAGCTGCATCAGGAAGGCGCCGCGCACGCCGTAGAAATGGAAGTAGTTGGCGAGCTTGGGGGCGAGCGGCTCGATCAGCGCGAGGGCGGCCTCGGCCCCGCGCACCTTGGAGACCGCAACCGCTCGGTTGAGCGTCACCACCGGAGAGGGCTGCACGAGCTCGAGCGCACCATAGAGCAGGTCGATCTGGGTCCAATCGGTTTCCTCGGGCGTTGCCGCACGGGCGTGCAACGCCGCGATCGCCGCCTGGATCTGATAGGGGCCGCTCCTGCGATGGCGCATTGCCTTGTCGATCAGCGCGAGCCCCTCCGCGATCATGGTGCCACTCCACAGTGAGCGGTCCTGATCCTCGAGCAGGATCAGCGACCCATCGGCTGCAAACCGCGCCGCACTACGCGCATGCTGCAACAGCAATAGCGCGGTGAGCCCCATGATCTCCGGCTCGCCTGGAAACAGCCGCAACAAGAGCCGCGCCAGCCGGATCGCCTCCTCGCATAGCGGCTTGCGTATCTCGGCAGTGTCGCCGCTCGCCGAATAACCTTCGTTGAAGATCAGGTAGATCATCGCGGCGACGACCGCGAGCCGCTCGCCGCGCTCGGCGGCGCCGGGCGCCTCGAACGGCACGCCGGCATCGGCGATCTTCGCCTTGGCGCGGGTGATGCGCTGCTCCATCGCCGCTTCCGAGACCAGGAAGGCGCGCGCGATCTGCTTCACGGTCAGGCCGGAGACGATACGCAGCGCGAGTGCGATCTGCTGCGTCGCCGGCAGATCCGGATGGCAGCAGATGAACATCAGCCGCAGGATATCGTCGCGATAGTGCGAGCCGTCGAGCCGCTCGGCAAGCTTCCCTTCGGCATCGTCGAGATCTGAGATCGCCTGGTCGTCCTCCGGCAGCGGCTCCTGCTTGCGCGCGCGGCGCACCTCGTCGATCGCGACGTTGCGGCCGACCATGATCAGCCAGGCCGCTGGATCGCGCGGCGGCCCGTTCTGCGGCCAATTCTTCAGCGCGCGCAAGGACGCATTCTGGAACGCCTCCTCCGCGGTATCGAGATCGCGGAAATAGCGCAGCAGCGCGCCCACCGCCTGGGGCCGCGCCGAGGTCAGCGCGGTCTCGATCCAGGCGGCGTCGGTCTCGCTCACGTCAAACTCCCTCCCGGCCTGAACACGCCGACGGGACGCACCTCATAGGCACCGCCGGGATTGGCCGCGCCGAGATCGCGCGCGACGTCGAGCGCGTCGTCGAGGTTCTTGCAATCGACGATGTAGAAGCCGAGCAACTGCTCCTTGGTCTCGGCATAGGGACCGTCGAGCACCAGCGGCGGGTCTTCCTTCCGCAGCGTTGCGGCCGCCGTGGTGGGCAGGAGCCGCGCGACGGGACCGAGCCGGCCCTGCTTGGTGAGCTTGTCCTGCACCACGGCGAGCTTTTTCATCACGGCTTCGTCCTGCTCCTTGCTCCAGGAGCCGACAAAATCCTCATCGTGGTAGCAAAGGATGGCATAGAGCATGAGCAGGTCCTGTTTTCTCTCATTATGAAGACGACGCACTATGCCCCGCCCCGACACGACTTGCGGAAATTTTTTGCAAGAAATGTCCACGCGTTCGTGCCAAGGAGGGCCGTGAACCGGGAACTCGATGGGACATGACGAATGACTAAAGGCGCGCTGGCACTCCTGATCAACAGTCGCTCGCAGAACTGGCTGCCGGAGCGCTGGAAAGCGCGTTTTGAGGCGGTCTGCGGCGACCGGCGCGTGGTGCTGCTGCCTGATCCGGACCTCGACCTGGCCAAGGTGCACTATGCCGCGGTGTGGAAGCCGGTTCCCGGTGATCTCAAGGCTTTCCCGAATCTGCGCGCGATCTTCAATCTCGGCGCCGGCGTCGACGCGCTGATGGCGGACAACAGCCTGCCGGACGTGCCGTTGGTCCGCGTCGCCGTGCCCGATCTCACCGGACGTATGACCGAATATGTCGTGCTTCACGTGCTGATGCATCATCGGCAGGAGCTTTACCTGCGGCAGTCGCAGCGCGAGAAGGCCTGGGAGCCGAAATACCAATGGCCGGCGAGTGCAGTCACGGTCGGCATCATGGGGCTCGGCACGCTGGGCGCGGACGCCGCCGAGGTGCTGCGCCGGCTCGGCTTCCGCGTGGTGGGCTGGAGCCGCAGTCCGCGGAGCGTCGATGGCGTGGAGTCATTTCACGGCGCAGGCCAGATGGACGCGTTCCTGCGCGCGACCGACATTCTGGTCAGCCTGTTGCCACTGACGCCGCAGACGCACGGCATCCTCAACCGCGAGGTCTTCACGAAACTCAACCGCAGCAGCCCGCTCGGCGCGCCGGTCTTGATCAATGCCGGCCGCGGCGCCTTGCAGAACGAGGACGACATCCTCGTCTGCCTCGATGACGGCACGCTCGGTGCTGCCTCGCTCGACGTGTTCGTCGAGGAGCCGCTGCCGGCGGCAAGCCGCCTCTGGAGCCATCCGAAGGTGGTCGTGACGCCGCACAATGCGGCCGACACCGATGCGGATGCGATCTCGGCATATGTCGCGGAGCAGATCGCGCGTTTCGAGGCCGGCGCCGCACTGGAAAATGTGGTGGACCGGGCGCGCGGGTACTGAAGCGCCGGCTGACGAGCGTATTGGCCTTAGCGACGAGCGCCGAAAGCCAGCGGCGAGGCGCCGGGCGGCAGTGGCGAATTGATGTCGCTGTCGACGAGTCCGGACGACTGCTGGGTGAAGCTCGCGCCGAACGACAGGCTGAGATTCGACGTCGGACGGAATTCGATCCCGGCACTTGCGCGATAGCCGCCCGGCAGCGTCGGCGAGGTGGTGTCGAAGGGCGAGATCGGACCGCCGGTCCCGAGATTGTATTTCAATGTGTCGAAGCCAGTGTAAACCGTGACGGGTGCATTCGCGAAGTTATAGCCGAACTTCACGCCGTCGGACGAAAGCGAGCCGTAATTGCCGAACGCCCTCGCCTGATTGAAGCCATTCATGCTCCACGCCGTGCTGTCGCGTGAGCTGCTGAGAAACCAGCCGCGCGGGAGCTTGGACTGCGGATCGCCCGCATCGAAAGCCGGATTGTCGCCCCAGCCCATCGGCCAGCCCGAGTTCATGTAGGGCACAGGGGCAGCCTGGGCATGGGCCGTTCGCCCGCCCAGACAGAGCGCCACCAGGATCAATGCAAGGGCCGAACCGCGTGTGAAGATTAACATCCGTGGGACCTTCAGATATCCTGAAAGTATATGCGCCAGATGTCAGGAACGCCAGAACCGCCGCGGCGTGGTCAGAGATCGACGACGATATAGGTGTCTTCGACCGTCACGGGATATCGCTCGGCTACATAGGGGCCCATCACGAGATCGCCGCCCGCCTCGCGCATGACCTCGAAGCTTCGCAACTTGGTGCGGCGCGGATCGCACCAGGATTGGCCGGTCGCCATGTCGAACTCCCAGCCGTGCCAAGGGCAGCGCAGAAACTCGCCACGACGCTCAAGGCGGTAGTCGCCGGGGCCGGAAGACTGGCTGAGGCCGGTCACCGCGCCCGAGCAGATCGCAGCTCCACCGTGCGGACAGCGGTTGAGCAGTGCATACAGGCGCCCCTCGACATTGAACACGCCGATCTCGCGCCCGTCGACGACGACGACCTTGCGCGCGCCGGGCGGCAGCTCGGCTGCGGGGCAGACCACATGGCGGCTCATGCGAGGCGATACAATGCCATCGCATTGTCCCTGAAGATCTTGCGGCGCTGCTCTTCTGTCATCGGGAATTTGAACGCGAAGGACGGATTGTCATAGTCCCAGTGCGGATAGTCCGATGAATAGAGCAGCCGGTCCCAACCGATCCAGTCGATGATCTCGACGATGTGGCGCGACTGCGCCGGCTCCTCGATCGGCTGCGTCGTCCACCAGATGTGTTCGCGCAGATATTCCGAGGGACGCCGCTTGAGATGCGCGACCTCCTTGCGGAATTTCTCGAAGTGCTTGTCCATGCGCCAGGCCAGCGCCGGCGCCCAGCCGAAGCCGCCCTCGACCAGCACGACCTTCAGTTTCGGGAAACGCTCGAACACGCCCTCGATGATCAGGCTGCTGGCCAGCGCTTCCATGCAGGCCACGAAGACGTAGTGCTCCTGCAAATAGAACGTCGGCCAGCCGGAGCCAGTGGAAGGATGGCCGCCATTGTAGCCGACCGGATGCAGGCCGATCGGCAGGCCGGCACGCTCCGCCGCCTCATAGATCGGCCAATAGCGCCGATGGCCCAGCGGATCCGACGGCCGCGACGACAGCATGATCTGCACGTAGCGGCGATCGCCGGCGCAACGTTCGATCTCTGCGACCGCCGCCTCGGGAAACTCCTGCGGCACGACGATGCCGGCGCGAAGCCGCGGCTCCTCGCGCACCCAGCGATCGATCTGCCAGTCATTGGTGGCGCGCGACAGCGCCGCCGCAAGACCGGGATTGCGCTCCTCCATGCCGCCCTTGCTGAGCGCCATCAACAGGCCGAACTCGACATTGACGGGATCCAGATGCTGCTTGCGAAGGAGATCGAGATCGGATCCCGCAGGGCCACCGCCTTCAGGAAGCGAATCCGCGCGCATGCCGGCAGCCATCATGCGCGGATACATCAACCCGTTCGGCAGCGCCTGCCGCACATGCACGCCATGGGTCTGGTAGTGCTCGCGCCAGCGCGGCGCGAGATAGGGCAAGAGTTCGGTGGGCGTACGGTGCGCCGGATGGATATCGCAATCGACGATCGCGAGCGTCTGGCGAGACTTCTGTTCGATGAAAGGTGCATTCATCTGACGTTCTCCTTCGTCTGCTCGGCAGCGGGTGCAGTCGCGACCTGCGCCAGACGGGGATAGGTCTGAAGCGCATTCTCGACGAGGATTTTGATGAGCGAGTGCGCCGACAGCCCGTCCGGCAGCACGTCATCGCCGTCGAACTGCCAGTGCGGATAGTCGGTGGAGAACAGCAACACCTGATCGGTACCGATGCGGTCGATCGTTTGCGCAACCGCCGTCGCGTCGGGCGCATCGAACGGCTGGATGGTAAAGCGCAGATGCTCGCGGATGATGTCCGAGGGCCAGCGGTCGATCCAGGGGACTTCCGGTCGCGCGCCGCGCCAGGTCTTGTCGGTGCGCCACACCGTCATCGGCAGCCAGCTCACGCCGGACTCGAGCATCACCACCTTGAGCCGCGGAAAGCGGCGGAATACGCCCTCGGCGACGAGGCTGATGGTCTGGTTGGCGAAGGCCTGGGCCTGCGCCACGTAGTCCTCGAACTGGTAGGACGGCCAGCCCACGATCGTCGGCGCGTAGCGGTAGGTGCTGCCCGCATGCACGGCAATGACGAGCCCATGCCGCTCAGCCGCCTCGTAGAGCGGGAAGAACTCGCGGCGCCCGAGCAGCTTCTCGCCCATCACGGGCAACAGCACCTGCACGAAGCGCTGATCCGGCGCAACACGCTCGATCTCGGCGACGGCCTGTGCCGGATCCTGCGGAGCCACCAGGATCGAGCCACGCAGCCGCGGTTCGCGATCGAGCCATTCGGCGCGGAGCCAGTCGTTCACTGCGCGGCAGATTGCCGCCGCCAGATCATCATTGTAGAGCGCGATCGCACCGTGGATCACATTGGCGATCCCGAAGCCGAGATCGAAGGCGTCGAGAACTTGGGCGCGCAGCGTATCGAGATCGCTTCGCCCGGCCTGCGGCACGCGCCAGTCGGCCCGTGCGCTGATCGGGGCGTTCGGCGGATAGCTCATCATGGCGAACTGCATGCGGTCGATCGCGCGGTTGGTGATCTGATCGCGCCAGTAGTCGTCGAGATAAGGCAGCAACTGCGCCATGCTCGGCATCGGCGGATGCAGATCGCAATCGATCGCCCCTGCAAACGGTATTCTCATCTTCGGCCTCCGTTGCTGCGCGCGAATGCGGCTAGGCTGTTGCCGTCTGGTCAATCTTGCGCGCCGCTGCAGTGTGCTTGCGCTGCGATATTCCCAGCACCAGGACGCAAGCCGCCACCACCAGCGGCGGCAGCGCGGCGAGCAGGAACAGGCTCGAGAACGGCAGGTGCTGCGCGATCAGGATCCCGGCGACCAGCGGTCCGCTGATCGAGCCGATCTTGGCGACCGACAACGCCCAGCCGACGGCCGTCGTGCGGTTGGCGCTGGAATAGAACTGGCCGACCGAGCTGTTCAGGCCCTGGTGACCGCCAACCACGAAGAAGCCGACACACGCCATCGTCGCAAGGTAGGTGCTGTCGCCAAGACCGGCCCAGCCGAGCGAAGCGACCAAGGGTGAGGCAATCAGCGGCACGATCGCAATGGCGATGACGCCGAAACGATCGAGCACGCGGCCGATGGTGAGGCCGCCGACTGCGCCGCCCAGGCTGAACACAGTCAACCCCATGGCGGCTTGCGCGGGCGTATGCCCGGACGCCTCCGCCAGGATCGGCGTCCAGCTATTGAGGAAGAACATCGTGATCGAGCTTGCGATATAGGCCACCCACAGGAACGGCGTGATGACCGCAAGCCGCCCGTCGAACAGTGTCGCGAGTTTCGACAGGAGACCCGTGTCGGCCGTACCGGGCGTAGCTTCATCACGAAGTATGAAGCGCGTCGTTGCCTGCGCCTGGAGTGCGGGCTCGATCCGGTTCAGGATGCGGGCGATTTCTGCAGGCTCGCGATTGCGCACCACGAGGAACTTGATCGATTCCGGAAGCGCGAAATAGCACAGCGCTGCGCCGAGGAGAGGCAGCACGCCGCCGATCCAGAACACGATGGTCCAGCCGAACTGCGGCACGAGACCGGCGGCGATGAAGCCACCGATGCTGCTGCCCGCGACATAGCCGACCATGATGATCGCGACCGCCGTGCCGCGGTACCGGCTCGGCGCATATTCCAGGTTCAGCGCGTAGCACAGCGGCGACAATCCGCCGATGCCGATACCCGCGAGGAAGCGAAGCACGATGAGGCTGGTAATGTCGCTGGCCCACACCGTCGCGAGCGTGAAGCCGCCGAACACCAGCATCGATGCCACGATCGAGAGCCGCCGGCCGATGCGATCGCCGAGCGATCCGAACACGAGGCCGCCGACGAGGATGCCGAAAATGCCGGCGCTGAAGACGACGCCGAGCGCTGCCCGCTCGATGCCCCAGGAGCGGATAATTGACGGCGCGGCGAAGGCCATCGCCTGAAGATCGTAACCGTCCAGGAACATGATCGTCGTCGACAGGATCAGGACGGTGAGGACCAGGCCGTTGCGGCGCTGGCGCTCGATGACGTCGGTGACATCGATGACGTCGGGTGCGCTCATGCTCGTTCCTCCGCGTTGCCGTTCGCTTGTTTTGGTGACGGCTTATCGCGCCAAGGAGCCTATTTCCTTCGAGAACGAGGGAGAATAAGCTATTTCGCGCGATGATCTTTTCCGGATCGGATTAAATGGCGGATAGCCTTTTGAATATGAAGGCGTTTCTGGCGACCGCGCGGGCCGGCAGCTTCTCCGAGGCGGGCCGGCAGCTCGGGGTCGCGCCGTCCGTCATCACCAAGCGGGTCGGTCAACTGGAATGGTCGCTAAAGGCTACGCTGCTGCGACGGAGCACGCGGCGCCTGGCGCTCACCGAGGTCGGTGAACGCTACCTCGATGTCATCCGCCAGATCGTCCGCGAATACGACGAGATGGCCAAGGGGATCATGCGATCGCCGAACGAACTCGAGGGCCAGTTGCGGATAAAGGCGCCGGCATCACCGATGGTCATCGACCTCGCCCAACTGCTGTCGTCGTTTCAGATCAAGTATCCGCGCGTGACTCTCGACGCGGTGCTGGTGGACCGCACGGTCAATCCAGTCGAAGAGGGCTTTGACATCGTGCTCACCATGATGCCGTCGTCCTTCGACGGCGTGCTCGAGGAACCCCTGCACGTCTTCGAACGCGTGCTTTGTGCCGCGCCTTCCTATCTGGCGCGGCGCGGCCATCCCCGGCATGCCCGCGATCTCGTCAATCATGATTGCATCGTGTTTTCGCCGATCGGGCCGGCCTGGACCTTCGAAGGCCGCAACGGCGTGACGACGGTGGCGGTTCGGCCCCACCTCGTGACCAACAACGGCGCGCTCGTGATCGACAGCCTGTGCGCGGGCAGCGGAATTGCGATCGTCTCGCGCACCGCGGCGGCGGAGCGCCTCAAGTCCGGCGCGCTCATCGAGCTGCTCCCGCAACTCCAGGTCCCTGATCTCTGGCTCAAGGCGCTGGTCCCGGCGACGCGCTCCAATCTCGCGCGTGTGCAGACCCTGCTCGGCTCCATTCGCGATGCCTTCCGGGAAGCCGCGACAGGGGCACCGGCACTCGCGCGGGACGCGGGGTAGCCGCGCTCTCGCCCTTATCAGGGCGAACGATTAGCCTTTCACTCCCACCATCACATCGATCGCACCCTTCACGATCGCATCGAGCTCCTTGCGCGGGACGCGGGCGCGCGAACGGATGGCGACGGTGTGGATGGTGGCCGAGGCGAGCTGCGCCAGCACGACCGGATCGGCGCTGTCGGGCAGCTCGCCCTTCTCCTTGGCGCGGCGGAAGCAATTGGCAAAAGCCTTGTCGAGCTCGGCGAGGCCGTCCAGCACCATGGCGCGGATCTCGGGATCGCCGACAGCTTCGGATGCCGCGGTCACCACGGTGAAGCAACCGCGCGGACCGGTCTCGCCCGAGAGATAGATGGCGAGCGCGGAGGAGAAGATGCGCTCCAGCCGTTCGCGCAGCGGCAGATCCGCACGAAAGATCTCCACCATCACTGCGCGGGCCTGCTCGCGGTAGCGCTGATAGCTTTTGATGTAGAGCTCACGCTTGTCGCCGAAGGCGCCGTAGAGGCTCGGCCGATTCATGCCGGTAGCCTCGCTGAGATCGTCGAGCGAGGTCGCGGCAAAGCCCTGGGTGCGGAACAGGTCGAGCGCCTTGCCGAGCGCGACATCGGGCTCGTAGGCGCGCGGCCGGCCGCGGCGCTTCTGTGGCTCGGGGGGACCGACAGACGGACCTTTCGATTTTTGTACCATCTCGCAAATAATCCTTGACCGCCTTCATATTATGCGGAACAGTACAAAAATCAATCCGGCCGGGTTGCAAACGCAAGGTCAAACGATACCACGCCCAAGGAGGTACCCCATGGATCTCTATTTCTCGCCGCTCGCCTGCTCGATGGCGACCCGGGTCGCGCTGTATGAAGCCGGCGCTGAGGCGAATTATCTCGAAGTCGATTCACCGACCAAGACCGTGCTGAAGGACGGTTCCGACTTCCGCGCCGTGAATCCGATCGGCCTCGTGCCGACGCTACGCACCGACGAGGGCGTGGTGCTGACGGAGAACGCGGCGATCCTGCAATATGTCGCCGACCGCTTTCCGCAGTCTGGCCTCGGCACCGCGTCCGGCATCGATCGCACGCGGCTGCATCAATGGCTCTGCTTCATCGGCACCGAGTTGCACAAGGGACTGTTCATCCCCGTGCTCGACCGCAAAGCGCCGCAGGAAAGCAAGGCCTATGCGCTGGAGAAGAACCTGTCGCGGCTCGACTATCTCGACAATTACCTGGAGGGCCGCGACTACCTGCTCAATCACTTCACCGTCGCAGATGCCTATCTCGTGACGGTGATCAACTGGACGATGGCGACACCGCCGATCGACCTCGCCAAATGGCCGAACGTGAAGGCCTATTACGAGCGCCTCAAGCAACGCCCGTCGATCGCAAAGGCGATCGCGGAGGAGTTCGAGCTGTACAGGGCTGAGCAGGCGCGACGGAAGGCGGCGGCGTAAGTCGCGTCGATCGACATATCGTCCCGACCACGGCCGGGACGATCACGTGCCGCGGGAAAAATAGCGCCGGTTGCGAAGGAAGGCGATGCTGGTCTCGATGCTGCGCAGTGGATCGGCAGAGACGTCCTGCTCGACGAAGGCGTGCTGCACGCCGCTTGCGGACATGGCCGCGAATATCCCCGCGAAGTCGATCGTGCCCTGACCAAGCTCGGTGGTCGATCCGTCCTTCGCCATGTCCTTGAGATGAACCAGGCGAAATCGCGATGGATAGGCGTTCAGCACGTCGGCGGCATTGCGGCCTCCCCTGGTCGCCCAGTAGACGTCAAGCTCGAGCGTGACGACACGCTCGTCGGTGCGGCTGAGCAGAACGTCGTAGGGCTGGATGCCGCCAGCGAGCGCTCGAAACTCGAAATCATGATTGTGATAGGCGAGCGTCAAGCCGGAACCCGCCGCAAGTTCGCCGATCCTGTTCAGATCGTCGCAGATCCGCTTCCAGTCGTCGATCGTCTGTCGCACCGGTGGGTCCAGCCACGGGCAGACGACGAAGCGGCTGTCGAGCGAATGGGCGGTCTCGAAGGATGACGCGGTCTTATCCCGCAGGCCGGTGTAGTCGAGATGCAGCGACGGTGCGGTGAGATCGAGGCTGCGCAAGAGTTCCCGGGTGCGACCCACGTCAGGGCCGAGAATGCCAGCGAACTCCACCTCGCGGTAGCCAAGGCGAGCAACCTTGCGGAGGGTGCCCTCGAAATCGCTCTTCAGGAGGTCGCGGACTGTATAGAGCTGGAGACCAATCTTGCGCCCCTCGCCGCCGGATGCCGGGGCAGCTCCCAGCGCCGCCGCGGCAGCGAGGCCTCGAAGGACGTCGCGCCTGCTGACCGGCGGGTTGCCGAGGCGGCGACGCATGGCTATTTCGGCGCCTCGAGGACGATACCGTAACGACGATAGATCCGATCGATCGTGCCGTCGGCACGCAAGCGCTCGATCGCTCCATCGACCGCATCGCGCAACGCGTCGTCCGGGCGAACCATGCCGACGGCGACGTTCCAGTTCAAGTCGGTCACGCTTTCGTCGCGAGCGAGGATCCGAAGCGGCTTCTCCGGATGCGTCAAGTTGAAATAGCTCGCCGCCGTCGGCGTGACCGCCGCGGCGTCCAGTTCATTGTTCGACAGGGCGTCGAGGCTGTCACTCTCGAAGCCGAAAGTCGAAGTCGGCACGCGCCGCTGGCCGATGATCATGGCGGCGACGGAGCCGACCTGCACACCAACTTTGGTATGCTCGTTCAGGCTCTTGAACGAGCTCAGCGTGCTCGAGGATGGCACCGCCAGCGCAACGCCCGTGCGGTAGTACGGTTTCGAGATTCTCAAGCGGGTTTCGCCTTGCGCCTCGCGGTCGGCGATGACGTCGAGAAGAACATCGCAGGTGGCGCTACGCATCTGATACTGCGTGATGATCCAGTCGAGCCTGAGCGAGACGCCGAGCTCTCGCGCCAGTGCCTGTCCCAGCTCGACCTGAAATCCCGGCGGATCGCCGGCCTTGCTCGCGAAGGGAAGCGAGTTGGGATGGGCGCACAGCCCGAGCGCGCCGGAGGAGCGGATGGCCTCCAGGGTTCGCGCCTGCGCCGCTGCCGAGAGCGCGACGGCAGCACCGATGATGAGCGAGAGGATCATCTTCATTCCGAAGGCCCCTGTGGATGGATCGGGCTCGTCACGGCTCAGCCCGCGCGCGGTTTAAGGCCGCGAATGTACGTGACGATCTGATCGATCTGCACGTCAGTCAGGGCGCCGTCGAAGGCCGGCATCGCACCTTGCTTGCCGTGCTTGATGCGGTTGCGAATGAAGTCGTCGTCGCGCTGCGTGTTCATGAGCTGCGGTCCCTTGCCGGCGGCCCGGCCGCCGTCGGAGTGACAAAAGCCGCAAGTGCCCGCGAACAACTGTTCGACGTCCAATGTCTCGCTGTCCGGTGCAGGTGTGGGAGATTGCGCCTGCACCGCGGCACACGACAATGAAGCGGCCAGTACTACGACGGGCAATGCGGCGATCCTGTTGGCACACGGCAAGGCGTCGCGCTCCAGTTCCTTACATCGGCACTTCGACAGGCCGGGGAGCAGGCTTGCGCCCGCTCCCCGGCAGTTCGTTTGCACTGAGCCTATTTCAGGCTGTAGACGATCAGCGCGCCGTCGTCGCGCGGCATGCTCTTGTAGACACCGCCGAAGTTCGGCGCATAGTCGTCCGACAACATGCCGCCAAAGCCGGCCGTCACTGCGATGTATTGCTTGCCGCCCGCGGTGTAGCTGATGATGCCGCCCTGGTGACCGGTGCCGTCGGAGTGGTTCCACAACTCGGCCCCGCTCTCGGCATCGTAGGCGTGAAGCATGCCGCGGGAGTCAGGCACGAAGACGAGATTCCCTGCGGTCGACAGCACGCTGCCGAGCGGAGGCTCGGGATAGCGGATTTCCCATTTCTTTGCTCCCGTGATGGGATCGCGCGCGTCGAGGTGTCCATAGATCTCGCCGCCCGGAGGAGGCGCCATCTTGAAATCGGCGCCGATGTTGAGCTGGGCCTGGGGCGTGGTGACCGGAGTCGTCTTCTGGACTTCCAGCGTCATGCACCATTCCTGGCCAAGCTTGTAGTAGAGGCCCGTCTTCGGGTTGTACGAGCCGGCGTTCCAGCTGACGCCGCCGCCGATGTATGGGCACAGCGGCGGTTCGGTGACTTTCCCGACGGCGAAGTCGCGACGGCCGATCAGCTCGCCCGTCTTCGGATCGATGCTCTTGACGAAATTGATGTTCTGGACGAGCGGCCAGACGTTCTTGAGGCCGAGATTGCGGTCATAGACGAAGACGAAACCGCTCTTGTTCGGATGAACCACGTATTTCTGGCCATCACGCTCGAGCATCACGAACTCACCGACGGCACTGTCGAAGTCCCAGGCGTCGTGCGGCAGTTCCTGATGATAGAACTTCAGCTTGCCACTATCGAGATCGAGACCGATCACCGAGCTCGTATAGAGATTGTCGCCGGGCCGTGCGCCCTGCGTCTTGAAGTCGGCGCCCGACCAGTCATAGAGCGGCGCCGGATTGGCGGTGCCCCACAGGACGGTGTTGGTTTCGGAATCGTAGGTCCCCGGCATCCAGCCGCCACCGCCGCCGGTGCGCCAGGCATCATTGCCCCACGTCTTCATGGCATCGTCGGTGCCGGCGACCGTGAGGAACTCCCACTTCTTCTTGCCCGTCGTGGCGTCCACGGCGAAGATCGGGCCGCGGCCGGGCCACTCACCGCCCTGCGAGCCGATGATCACGGTGCCCTTGGCATAGAGCGGCGCACCGGTGAAGCCGACCGTCAGCTTCTGCGAGTCTATCAGCTTGGTTTCCCAGAGGACCTTGCCTGACTTCGCATCGAGCCCGAACAGGCGACCGTCCATCGTTCCGACGAAGACCTTGCCCTCGCCGAGCGCGACGCCGCGATTATAGGGAGAATGGGTCTGGCGCGCGATCAGCGCCTCGTCGAGCTCGGGGAAATAGGACCAGATCACCTCGCCGGTAGCGCCATTGAGCGCGAATACCCGACTGTAGGACCCCGTGTAGTAGAGCACGCCGTCGGCGGCGACCGGCATGGACTGCAGGCCACGCGTGGAGCGGCCGGGAATATGGATCCAGGCCACACCGAGATTGCCGACATTGCCCGCGTTGATCTGTGAAAGCGGGCTGTAGTGATAGGATTTGTAGGAACCGTGATAGGTCAGCCAGTCGTTCTGGCCGGCAGCCTCGATGCGCGCAGTGTCCACGGTTTGAGCCAGGGCCGACGACACGGTGAGTGTCGCACCAACGACAAGAGGCAGACCAGAATAGCACCACCACGTCTTCATGTGCAGTTCCTCCCGCTTTTGTGCTTGTTGACCGCGTTATGCGAACGCCGCCGCGAGGGACATTTGCAGCCCAATATCTGTCGGTTCGTCTCCATCGCAGGATGAGCCGGCAACAGTGTTCCCGCTCGTTCGGCGCGTATCGCCAAATGAGGCGGGATCATTTGTATTGGGTACTGTCCCCTCTCGCTCGCAGAGATAGAGTACGCCGGATCGCGAGGAGTGCAACCAAGGAATGCGCGCGAACGATGAGATGGAATGTCAGTTGCGCTGACTATTTCAGCGATCCCACCCCGCGCTCACAACAGGAACTTGAGCGCTGCTTCACAGCGCTCTTCGACCTTTAGCGTGAGGAGTTCATCCGCGCGGGTGCGTCCGAGATTGACGGCGGCAATCGGAATGTTCCTGCGCGCCGCCATCTGCACGAAGCGAAAGCCGGAATAGACCATCAGCGATGAGCCCACGATCAGCATGGCGTCGGCCTGCTCCAGATGTTCTTGCGCTGTTGCCACGACCTCGCGCGGCACGCTCTCGCCGAAGAACACGACGTCGGGCTTGAGGATGCCGCCGCAGGATCGGCAAGCCGGCACGCTGAACGATGAGAAATCCTCGTGCTCGAGATCGGCATCGCCATCGGGCGCATCCGCGGCATCGAGCGAGAGCCATGCGGCATTCGCGCGGCCGAGGGAGCGCTGGAATGCGTTGCGCGGCGTCTTCTCGCCACAGCCCATGCACCGCACGAGATCGAGCCGGCCGTGAAGATCGATCACCTGGCGATGGCCCGCCGACTGATGCAGCCGGTCGACATTCTGGGTCAGCAGCATCTCGCACTGCCCGTTCGCCTCGAGGCGAGCCAGCGCATGATGCGCGTCGTTCGGCATGGCTTGGCCGAAGCGCCGCCAGCCGATCAGGCTGCGTGCCCAGTATCGCTGCCGCGTGCCCTCTTCGCCCATGAAGGCCTGGTAGTTGACCGGTTGGGTTCGCTTCCAGTTGCCCTGCTTGTCGCGATAATCGGGAATGCCGGAATTGGTGCTGCAGCCTGCCCCGGTCAGAACGAAAAGACGCTGGTGCCGGCCGACGAAATCTTCGAGCGGACGTTTTGCCATGCCTGAGGATGTAGTCTGCTTCGATCGCCTTTGCCAGATGGAGCTGCGCATGACGATGCTGCGCTGCGGCCCCCGCGCCGACGAAATTGTGATTGTCGGCCCTGCCCCGGACGGCCCATGATGAAAGGGCGCCGACCTGCAATGCAATCCGGGGTACCCATGACACCCGTTGCGATTCCGCCCGCCGCCCATCGTCGTCATCAACCCTGGTACAAGATCCTCTACGTCCAGGTGCTGATCGCGATCGCGCTGGGAATCCTGGTCGGCTATTTCAATCCCGACCTCGGCAAGGAGTTGAAGCCGCTCGGTGACGGCTTCATCGCGCTGATCAAGATGATGATCGCGCCGGTGATCTTCTGCACCGTGGTGCATGGCATCTCCTCGATGGGCGACCTCAAGCGGGTCGGCCGGGTCGGGCTGAAGGCGCTGATCTATTTCGAGACCGTCTCCACCGTGGCGCTCGCGGTCGGCCTGCTCGTCGGCGAGGTGCTCCAGCCGGGGCACGGATTCAACATCGATCCCTCCACGATCGATCCGAAGTCAGTGGCGACCTACGTCACCAAGGCCAAGGAAGAGGGCATCGTCGCCCATCTGATGGCGATCATCCCGGACAGCTATGTCGGCGCGATCGCGCGCGGCGACATCCTCCAGGTGCTGCTGATCTCGATCCTGTCGGGGTTTTCCATCGCGTTCCTCGGCAAGGCCGGCGAGCCGATCGTCGACGCCATCGACAAGGCCGCAAAGATGTTCTTCGGCATCATCCGCATCGTCGTGCGCGTCGCCCCGATCGGCGCGTTCGGCGCGATGGCATTCACCGTGGGGGCCTATGGCCTCGGATCGCTGCTCAACCTCGTGGCGCTGATCGGTACGTTCTATCTCACCAGCATCCTGTTCGTGCTGATCGTGCTCGGCGCGATCGCGCGGGTCGCAGGCTTCTCGATCCTGCGTTTCATCGCCTACATCAAGGACGAGCTCTTGATCGTGCTCGGCACCTCGTCATCGGAAACGGTGCTGCCGCAGATGATCCAGAAGATGGAGCACCTCGGCGCTTCGCGCTCGGTGGTCGGACTCGTCATTCCGACCGGTTACAGCTTCAACCTCGACGGCACCAACATCTACATGACGCTGGCGACGCTGTTCCTGGCCCAGGCGACCAACACCAACCTCACGATCTGGCAGGAGCTCGGCATTTTGGGCATCGCCATGATCACATCCAAGGGCGCCTCGGGCGTGACCGGCGCCGGCTTCATCACGCTGGCGGCGACGCTCTCCATCGTGCCCGATATCCCTGTGCAGTCGATCGCGATCCTGGTCGGCATCGACAAATTCATGAGCGAGTGCCGCGCGCTGACCAATCTGATTGGCAACGGTGTCGCCTGCGTCGTGATCAGCATGTCCGAGGGCGAACTCGATCGCACCGCGCTGCACGAGACCATGGCCCATCCGCTGGAGATGGGCGAAGCGCTGGAGCCTGGTGGCGGGGCCTGAGACCCAGATCACGATGTGATTTCGGCGAGCCCGTAGATCGCAGCCGCGTTCTCGGCAGACACAAGACCGCTTTCAACGTCGTCCTTGACGGCCGCGCGTTCGCGCTCCCGAGGATCGCCGATGCCGGCACCGCCCGGCGTCAGCACGACGAGGCGATCCTCCGGCGGCACCTGCTGAAAGCCCTTGCCGCGCATCCTCTTGCCGGACTTCAATCCGACATAGCCCGCCTCGCCGTCACGGCCGCCATCGCGGCCGCGCGGCGGATGATCAATGCGGTCGAATGCCGCCAGAATGTCGAACGGCGCGTCAACGCCGCTGCCGACCTCGATGATCTGGCCGAGACCGCCACGGGTGCGGCCCGCGCCGCCGGAATCCGGGCGCAGCTCCTTGCGCCAGAAGATCAGCGGCGTCTGCGTCTCTGCAATCTCGACCGGCGTGCCGCGCACGCCGCTGGGATAGGCGGTCGCCGACAGCCCGTCCTTGGCGAAACGCGCGCCAGTGCCGCCATTGCTGGTCACCGCCATCGAGAACCCGTAATTTCCGCCAGCGCCGGAACGCGTCTGTCCGCGCACGTTGAGATTCCACAGGCATGAGGTGCCTTCGGCCGGCACGCGCTCCGGGATGATCTGGCGCAGGCAACCGAACACGACGTCGGGCAGCATCTGGCCGATCACGTGGCGCGAAGCCACCGGCGCAGGTTTTGGCGCATTGAGGATCGCGCCTGATGGCGCCGACACAGTCAGCGGCGAGAGCGATCCGGCATTGTTGGGGATCTCCGAGGCGACGACGCAGCCAAGGCCGAACACAGTGTAGGCGGTGGTGTAGGAGAGCGGCACGTTGATGCCGAACTTCGAGGCCGGCGAAGTGCCGGTGAAATCGACATGAATGCCGTTCTCCGAGATCGTCAGCATTGCCGATAGCGCCACCGGCGCATCATAGCCGTCGACGATCATGGTGTTGCGCCAGCTTCCCTTCGGCAGCTTTGCGATCTCGGCGAGCACGGCCTCGCGTGAGCGCTCGCAGATGTAGTCGCCAAGTTCATCGAGCGTGTCGATGCCGAACTCGGTCATCATCTCGACCAGGCGCTCGCAGCCGACATCGTTGCAGCCGGCGAGCGAATAGGTGTCGCCCTCAGTGTCGATCGGCAGCCGCGTGTTGGTGCGGATCATCGCCATCAGCGTCTCGTTGACGACGCCCTGGTCGATCAGCTTCAGCATGGGGATGTACAGCCCCTCCATGAAGACGTCGGTCGCGTCAGGCCCGAAGCCGATGCCTCCGATGTCCATCAGATGGCTGGTGCAGGAGAACAGCGCGACCAGCTTGCCGTTCTTGAAGCAGGGCGTGGTGACGACGAAGTCGTTGAGGTGGCCGGTGCCCATCCAGGGATCGTTGGTGATGTAGGCGTCGCCCTCCTTCATCGTCTCCAGCGGGAAATGCGCGATGAAGTGCTTGACCGATTCCGCCATCGAGTTGACGTGACCCGGCGTGCCCGTCACGGCCTGCGCCAGCATGCGGCCGCTAAGATCGAACACGCCGGCGGAGAGATCGCCGCATTCGCGCACGATCGGGCTGAAGGCGGTGCGCAGCAGCACCTGCGCCTGCTCCTCGACCACCGCGATCAATCGGTGCCACATGATCTGAAGATCAATCAGGCTTGTGCTTGCATTATCCATGATCACGCCGCCTTTCGTTCCATGACGATGCTGCCGGCACCGTCGATGTGGGCGTCAAAGCTCGTCGAGACGAATGTCGAGGTCTCGTCTTCCGCGATCACGGCAGGGCCGGCGATGGTCGCCCCTAGCTCCATGTCCTCGCGGCGGTACAAGGGAATTTCGACCAGGCGCCCCGCCCTTCCGTCGTAGAATTTGCGGCTCCCGGATGCTTTGCCGGCCGGCTTGCGCGCGACGCCATCGACGACTGGTGGATTGCGCGGCTCGGTGGTCGCAAGCACCGACCAGCTCAGCACCTCGATCGCAGCGCCCGGGATCGGGCGCTCGAACATCGCGGCATAATCCGCCTCGAAGGTTTTTCGCAAGCCGGCGAGATCGGCCGCGGTCAACGGCCGGTTCGGCAGCTCGACCGTGATCTCGTGGCCCTGGCCGACATAGCGCATGAAGGCGGCGCGGCGCTCGCGCACCGGCGCGCCGGCAGCGCCGGGCTCGACCAGCGCCCGCGCCTCGGTCGCCATCTCCTGCATGAGGCTCGAGACCGCCGCGATATCGAAATCGTCGAGCCGGACATGTCGGCTGCGCACCAGCTCATAGGCAATGGGTGCGGCCAGAAATCCGACGGCCGAGCCGACGCCGGCGTTGGACGGCACGATCACCCGGGAGACACCGATCTTCTCGGCAACGCGCGCCGCATGCAGCGGCGCGGCGCCGCCGAAGGCGATCAGCGTATGCTGGCCGACCACGGCGCCACGCTCGACCGCATGCACGCGCGCCGCGCTCGCCATGTTCTCGCAGACGACCTCGTGCACTGCGTAGGCGGCATTCTCCGCTGACAGGCCCAAGGCCTCGCCGACGTCGTGCAGCAACGCCTGTTTCGATAGCTCGGGATCGAGCTTGATCGTGCCGCCGGCAAAGGCGTCGGGATCGATCATGCCGAGCGCGACGTCCGCATCGGTCACCGCGGGACGCGTGCCGCCGCGGCCATAGCAGGCCGGGCCCGGCTCAGATGATGCGCTCTCGGGACCGACGGTGACGCGCTTCATGGCATCGATCCGCGCGATCGAGCCGCCGCCGGCGCCAATCTCGACCATCTCGATCACGGGAATGCGCACCGGCAGGCCCGAACCTTTCAAAAAGCGCGCGGCGCGATCGACCTCGAACACCCGCGAGGTCTCCGGCTGATACTTCTCGATCAGGCAGATTTTTGCCGTGGTGCCACCCATGTCGAAGGAGAGCACCCTGCTCTCGCCAAGTCGTGCCGCGATCTGCGCTGCGAAGATCGCGCCGCCCGCGGGACCGGATTCGACGAGACGCACCGGAAAGCGCCGCGCCGTCTCGATCGAGGTGACGCCGCCGCCGGAGGTCACGAGATAGATCGCGCCGCGAAACTGCTCGACCGCCAGCGCCTCGGCCATGCGCGCGAGGTAGCCGTCGATCAAAGGCTGCACATAGGCATTGGCGACCGCGGTCGAGGTGCGCTCATACTCGCGGATCTCGGGGCAGACCGCCGAAGACATCGTCACGGAGATGCCGGGCATTTCCTGCTCGAGAATCGCGGCCGTGCGCCGCTCATGCTCGGGATTGGCGTAGGAGTGCAGGAAGGCGATCGCGACGCTCTCGACCTTCAGCGCACGCAATTGCGGCACCAGCGCACGCACCGCAGCCTCATCCAGCGGCAGCCGCACCGCGCCATGCGCATCGACGCGTTCGGGAACGGTGAAGCGCAGCGAACGCGGCGCCAGCGGTTTCGGCTTGTCGATGGTGAGATCGTATTGATCATAGCGGCTCTCGGTGCCGATATCGAGCACGTCGCGAAAGCCGTCGGTCGCGATCAGCGCGGTCTTGGCGCCACGGCGCTCGATAATGGCATTGGTCGCCAGCGTCGTGCCGTGAATGAACACGTCGATATCGCTGATATGCGCATGCGCGTCGGTGAGAATGAGACGGATGCCGTCGAGCACCGCCTGCTCGGGACGCGTCGGCGTCGTCAGCACTTTTCGCGTCCTGCGATCCTGTCCCACATCCAGCACGATGTCGGTGAACGTTCCTCCGATATCGACGGCAAGCCGCACTTCGGCTCCCTCACGCATTCCAGATGTCTCCGTGCTGATCGACAGGCTCAAGTGTTGAGCAATTTGTATGCCATCGACTCGACCGATGGCAATGCGCTCTGCGATTTTGCCGGACACCTATGCGATAGCCAAGGATGCGCGCGGCTCAGCCGTTGAATGCCGCCTGCGCCTCCGGCAGATCCCAGATCTTCCCGATCGCGGCTGCGCCTTGCGCGGTGATCGCGGCCTCATTGCCATGAACGTAGCGGCCAGCATCGATGAGCACGCGACCGTCGATCACGACCTGGTCGATATTGGCGCGGTTGGCGAGCGCGACCAATGCGCGCCTGACATCGAAGAGCGGCTGCAAATGCGGGTGGGTGAGATCGACGACGGTGAGATCGGCGGTCGCGTCCGGCGCAATCCGGCCGAGATCGGGCCGCTTGATGATGTCGGCAGCGGTTGTCGTGATCGACTCGATCAGCTCGGGAGAATTCGCGACATCGGCGCGTTGCGACGACGTCTTGGAGATGAGCGAGGCGGCGTTGAGCTCGCCGAGCAGGTCCATGTTATAGCCGTCGGTGCCGACCACGGTGCGGACGCCATGGCTGGCGAAGCGGCTGAATGCCGCAGTCACGCCGGCGCGCGCGAACACGCGCGGGCAGTTCAGCACGGTCGCGCCGCGCGCGGCCATCAGCTTGAGGTCGTCATCGGTGCTGGCGATGCAGTGCGCGGCCAAAAGATCGGGCGCGAGCAGCCCCAACCAGTCCAGATATTCCGCCGGCGTGCGACCGCCATAGCGCTTGCCGATGGTCTCGACCTCGGCGCGGCTCTGGGCCAGGTGGGTCGTGATGGGAACACCAAGCTCGCGCGCCCTTGCAGCACAGGCTTTCAACAGATCGGGCCCGCAGGTGTCGGTCGCGTGCGGGCTCATCGCAAGGCCAATGCGCCCCTCGCCACGGCCGTTCCAGCGCTGATAGAGCGCGTCCCAGGTCGCCATATCAGCCGCCCCGTCGTCGCCGGCATAACGGACCACACCGTCGGGACCGGCCTTGGCGTCCGATGTCGAAAACAGGTAGGGCGCGCCGTAGAAACGGATGCCCATCTCCTCGGCGGCATCGAACATCTCCGGAATGGAGTTGCGGAACGGCTCCATCACGGTGGTGGCGCCGCCCTTCAGGAGCTGGAGAATGCCGAGCCGCGCGACGGCCAGACGCTCTTCCGGCGACAACAGGTCGGCGCCGCGCTTGGTTAGCGGCAGGAGCACGGTGTAGACGATGCTCTGATTGTTGCGACGGCCGTTGCCGTCCTCGGTGTGGCTGCGCGCCACCGCCTCACTGAAGCAGTGATTATGCAGGTTCAACAGGCCCGGCAGGATGAAACGACCGGGACGGTCATAGACCTGATCGGCGCTCGGCTTGTCGCGCGTGACCGTGGCGATCCTCTTGCCCTCGACCAGGACCCAATGATCGCGCAAGACATCTTGCGCGCCGTCCTTGCGTGCCAAGACATAGCTGCCGAAGATCGCGATCGTACTCATGCGGGGCGTACGTTCCAGAAGACGGCGGTGCCGTCGAGAATGCCGGTGATGTTCTTGCGGTAGGCGGTCGGCTGCTTGTACAGGCCGATCGGCAAATAAGGGATTTCCTCGAAGGCCAGCGCCTGGATCTGGCGGCAGATGCGCTGCTGCTCGGCGAGCTCAGAGGCAGCAAGCCACGCGCTGCGAAGAGCGCCCATCTTCTCGCTCTTGTACCAGCCGGCGACCTTGCCTTCGCCGCGCAAATTGGTATTCCCCGCCGGATTGAGCCAGTCGATGCCTTGCCAGTTGCCAACCGCAGCACTCCAGCCGCCCTGCGGAAGCGGCTCCTTCTTCAACTGCCGTTGCAGCACGACTGCGAAATCGAGCGCAGCGTATTCGACGTTCATGCCAGCCTTGCGCAACGTGTCGGCGGCGATCTCACCGAGGGGACGCTGCGCGAGCGAATTGGTTGGCACAAGCAGCACGATCTTCTCGCCATTGTAGCCGGCGGCCTTCAGCTCCGCCTTGACCTTGGCGTAGTCGCGCGGACCGCGGAAGACGTCGAGCCCGACCTCGCTCGCCATCGGCGTGCCAGGAGCAAAGAAGCCGATCGGCGACACCTGATAGGCCGGATCGATACCCGCAACCGCCGTCATGAACGACGACTGGTCGATCGCGCCCAGCAATGCGCGGCGAACCGCGGGATTGTCGAACGGCGGCTGGAGATGATTGAGCCGCAGCATGCAGGTGTAGCCACGCGGATCAAGCACGCGCGTTTCGATGTCGCCCGCCGCCTTGATCACCGGCAACAGATCGTGCGGCGTCGTTTCCTGCCAATCCTGCTCGCCGGTCTGGAGCGCCGCGACGCCGGTGCCGGCGTCCGGCGTCGTGGTCCAGACCACGCGGTCGTAGTGCACGATCTTGGGGCCGGCGGTCCAATCCGGCTTGCCGTCGCTGCGCGGCTGGTAGCGGTCGAACCGGGCATAGGCGTTGCGCGCGCCCTGTACGCGCTCGTCGGCGAGATAGCGGAACGGCCCACTGCCGATCACCTCCGTCAACGGCTTGAACGGATCCTGGCTCGCCAGACGCTCCGGCATCATGAAGCAGGCGTTGATCGCGGCCTTGCCGAGCGCTTGCGGCAATAGCGGAAACGGATGCTTGAAACGGAAGCAGATGGTACGGTCGTCGGCAGCCGACAGCTCCTCGGTCGCCTCCATCAGCTCGCCGCCAAAGCCGTCACGCGCCGCCCACCGGCGGATGCTCGCGACGCAATCGCGCGCCAGCACGCGCTCGCCATCGTGCCAGAGCAGGCCGTCGCGCAAAGTCAGGTCCCACTGGAGCCCGTCATTGGAGATGACATGACCCGACAGCATCTGCGGCGAGACCTGGAGCGAGGCGCTCATGCCGTAGAGCGTGTCGTAGACCATGAAGCCGTGGTTGCGCGACACCTGCGCGGTCGAATAGATCGGGTCGACGAAGGCGAGATCGATCACCGGGATGAAGCGCAGCGTGGTCTGCTCCTCGGCGCGCAAGATCCCCGGCAGCGACAGTGCCGGCGCTGCGGCTGCGGCCTTGAGCAGGGAGCGGCGAGAGATCGGCATCGAACAAGACTCCTATGACGCAAAGCGCGCGAGACGGCCGATCGGCGCACCCTGCACCTCATCGTCGCGCATGACGGCGTGGCCGCGCACGATGGTGGCAACGGGCCAGCCCGTGATCTTCTTGCCCGCGAACGGTGTCCAGCCACAGGGAGAGACGATCCAGGAATCCTCGATGGTGCGCTTCGCCTTCATGTCGACCAGCGTGAAATCGGCGTCGTAACCTGCAGCCAGCCGTCCCTTCCCGACGAGGCCGTAGACCCGCGCAGGCCCGGCGGCCATCAGATCGACCATCCGCGACAGCGAGAGCCGGCCGGCATTGACGTGATCGAGCATGACTGGAACGAGTGTCTGCACACCGGTCAGTCCCGCCGGGCAATCCGGCCAGGGCAATTCCTTGGCGGCGCGCGAATGCGGCGCGTGATCGCTGCCGATGGTGTCGGCGATGCCGTCGCGCACGGCGGCCCAACTCGCCTCTCGATGCCGCTCGCCGCGGATCGGCGGGTTCATCACGCCAAATCCCTTCAGCGTATCGTAGCATTCCGGCGCCACCTGCGTCAGATGGTTGACCAGCACCTCCACGGTCGCGACATCGCGATAGTCGCGCAAATAGTTCAGCTCCTCCGCCGTGGAGACATGGAGGATGTGCGCCGGACGACCGGTCTTGCGCGCCAGCGCCATCAGGCGGCGGGTGCCGAGGAAGGCGCATTCCTCGTCGCGCCACTCCATGTGCGAGCGATGCGGCATGCCGCGCGAAAACATCGGCTTGCGCGCCTGGAGGCGATACTCGTCCTCGCTGTGATAGGCGATGCGGCGACGCCCTGCTCGCATCAACTTTTCCAGATGCTCGTCGTCCTCGACCAGCAGCGACGCCGTGGACGAGCCGGCGAACACCTTGATGGCGCATACGCCGGTCTCGCTTTCGAGATGCGCGAGCTCGCCGATATTGGTCTTGGCGCCGGCGATGTAGAGGCCGATGTCGCAATAACTCTGCGCTTCCGCGTAACCGCGTTTCCA
This sequence comes from Bradyrhizobium sp. UFLA05-89, assembly GCF_059803475.1. Lineage (NCBI taxonomy): Bacteria > Pseudomonadati > Pseudomonadota > Alphaproteobacteria > Hyphomicrobiales > Nitrobacteraceae > Bradyrhizobium > Bradyrhizobium sp. UFLA05-89. Next base: position 153,927 of record NZ_JBANBA010000006.1, read on the forward strand.
GTCGAGCCGCTCCTGATCTACGATCGGCGGATTGGTGTTGGGCATGTCGAACAGCGTGGCGATGCCGCCGAGCACGGCGGCACGCGTGCCGGTGCCGAGCGTTTCCACCGTCGCGTCGCCAGGATCGCGCAGATGGACGTGGCTGTCGATCAGGCCGGGCAGGACGTGAAGGCCGCTGGCGTCGATGGCCTGATCGGCCGTGTCGGCCGGAGTCGCGGATAGCGTCGCAATGCGCCCGCCGGAGATGCCGACGTGGGCTGCGTCCTCGCCCCAGGGCGTGACGCAGGTGCCGTTCCGGATCAGGAGATCAAAATGCATCGTTCGCCCTTCATGCTTTCAACAACACCGCGCCGATCGCCGCAGCGACCGCCTGCTGCGCCGGCTCGACCACGGGAACGCCGATCGCGTCCTCGATCGCGGCGCGATGCGAGGCCATGCCTGCGCAACCCATCACGACGACATCGGCGCGGACTTGCGTGACAAGCGCGCGGCCCGCCTCGATCAGGCGTCCACGGATATCGGCGCTCGCCGTTTCCGCCGCGCTCGCGCCGACCGACCAGCTTCCGGCATAGCGACCGTCCACCCCCATCTGCCGCACCATGCGCTGCTGGCGGCGAATGCTTTGCGGCGATAGCGCGATGATGCCAAAGCGCTCGCCGAGCGTCAGCGCGCGCAAGATGCCCCATTCGGCAATGCCCATCACCGGGCGGCCGCCGGCCGCCTCGCGCACCGCGTGCAGGCCGGGATCGCTGAAGCAGGCAAGCACGAAGGCATCGGCATCCTCGCGCGCGACGCGATTGACGAGCGGCATCACGACACTGTCGGCGTCGCGCTGCGAGGTGATGCTGGGCGGGCCTTCGGGCAAGCCCACCACCACGATCTCGGGCCCGCCGGGAATCCGCAGTGGCGCGACGGCTTCGTCGATCGCCGCCGTGACCGCCGCGGACGAGTTCGGGTTGATCGTGAGGATGCGACGGCGGGTCATGCTTGGCTCAACGCTTGGCAGCCTCATGGCGCTGGAAGTTGGCGGCGATGGCCTCGCCGGTCGTGATCCAGAGGTCCGGACAGGATTTTGCGTAGGTCAAAAATTCGCGCAACAGACGAAGTCGCATGGGACGTCCGCTGCATTGCGGATGCAGCACGGTGGTGACCATCGCGCCCCAGTCGCGGATCTCGTCGAGCTCGTCCTTCCAGATCGAGAGCACGTGCT
>NZ_JBANBA010000070.1:0-47824 GCF_059803475.1 Bradyrhizobium sp. UFLA05-89
CCAGGTTGAATGGATTCAGCAACCTCAGTCTGGCCTCAGACCCGGTCGCTATCCACTCCCCATGGAATCTTCGCTGCAATCGCAATGACGAAGAATGAGGGCTGTCCACGAGTCTAATTTTCACCGAACCCGCGAAAGATGCGCCCTACAACCCCGTCGACGCCTCGATCTTGAATTGCGCGAGCGCGGTCTGCGGCTCGATCTGCAACAGTTGCATCAATTGCATCAGCGGCACCTTGGCACGCGGCGTGAGCTTGATGGTGAGCGTCTGACCGGGTGTTTCGACGAAGCTTGCGATGGCATCCACCGCCGTGCCCGCATCCGGATTGGCCGCGGCGACTTCCGCGCGATGCACCCTGACGCTGTCGGCGAGCGCTTGGCGCGCGGCGTCGCGGCTGAGATTTTTCCCCCGTGCATACTGCGTCACCGCGGAATCGACGCCGCCGCTGTCGCGCAGTGCGAACTCAATGGTGCCAGTCTCGACCTGGGCTACCTGGCCCATGAGCTGCGCCAAGTCGGCAGAGAACAGCCCGCGCGGTACGTTGCCGAGTGCGACGCGCAATTGTGCTCTTGCGATACCTCCGATGTCGAGGGTCGCCGGCGCCAGCGCGAAGCTGTTGGACTGCTCGGTCCAGGCTGCGCCGAGATCGAGGTCGATCGGGAGCTTGTCGATCCCGCCGGCGATCAATGGAAGCTGCTTCGGATCGGATGGATCGGTCGGCGTGACCAGTTTGGCGATGATGTGGGCCTTGGTCGGGATTGAGCCCACCATTTGCCCCCAGTTCACGCTCAGCGTGTCGATTGTGACCAGCTTCTTGGTGGTCTTATAGGGCGCGGCAACCCCCTTGACCTCGGCGCCTTCCAGCACCCGGAACAGACCGAGCATCTGATCCGGCGAGGGCGCCTTCCCGGGGCTCGCGACGCTCGCTGCCCAGCGCATCAGGCTCGCCACGCTGAAGGATTTCAGCGCGAAGCGCTCCACCTTGAACTGCCCCTGTGGCGCGGGTGCGTCGAGGCCCTCGAGCGAGAGCTCGCCTTGGGCGTATTTGATCGCATTCAGACGGGCGGTCCCTTGCGGCGTGCCCATCGACAGATTGCTGATCTCGATCTTGCCGACGCGCAGGCCCTCATACATCGCGGCCACCTTCTCCATCATCTCGCGCCCCTGCGCAGGCGTCGGTGGAGACGATGGGTCGTTTGGCAGCAAGGCCAGAAACTCGGCCGGCCGGAATTTTGACGGCTGAAATCCGAGGTCCTCGATGGCGATCCCATCGACTTGCGCGCGCACTCCTTGTGTCGATGTCAGCACATAGGGGCCGACCGAAATCCTCCGGTAGGCCTGATGATAGCTGTCGTCATTGGCCTTCTCTGGATCGAGGGCAGCGAGCACGGCACTCACGTCGACATCGTCGATGACCATGTCGGAAAACTCGCCGACGAGCTTGTCGGGCTTGGCCGCCTGTGGCGTGCCGAAGCTGAAAACGGCGCGATCGATCTTCGCCGTATCGACCTTCCCGCGGTTGACGTTGCGGATCGCGAGTCCCGAATAGGTGATCTCGCCGCTGCCGGCCGCGTTTGAGCCGGTATTCATGGTGACGCTCACGGTCGGCACCGAGACCGAGGCCGCCGTGATGCTCGCATACTGCTCGAGCGCGAAGCGGTAGGCGTCGACCAGCGAGGGTGAGGCCGGCGCGCCCTGGGCGCGGGTCGGGCCGGAGTAGCCGGTCACCGTGATCTGCGGGATCTTGTACGTTGCCTTTACCTTCGCCGGGCCGGCGGCTCCGTCGATGGCAAGCTCGGCGCCTGCGATGTCGATCGTCTCGGCCGAAAAATGCGCCTCGTCGGTCTGGCGGATGCCGGCCGCCTTGATGCTGGCGACCTTGAGCCCGGCGAGCGGTGGCTGTCCCGGCTCGATGGCGATGTCCTCGACCGTCAGGGTCCGCGTCATCAGGTCGAACGCCACCTTGCCATGGCTCGCCTTGCCGCCGCGGCTGCGGATCTGGTCGAAGCTCGCCTCGACCTCGGCGGTGGCGCGGTGCTGAACGTAGAGATTGAAGCCGAGCCATCCGCCTCCCACCAGAACGGCAAGCGCGATCAGGCCGGTCAGGATTCGTCTCATGCGGTCAGCTCCAGTTGCTGGCTCAGGGCAGAACAACCTGCCATATTCGCAATAGCTTGCACGGTCCAGGGAAAGCTATGGTTTTCAAATGTTTGACGGCGCGGTCTGTTGATGGGGCTGCAATCGGATGTTGCCACCAAGCCGCCGGCCGTGCTTGATCCCGTTTCCATGATCCGGAATACCGCCTTTTAGGGCGGGCCGGTCAGGGAAGAGACCTTTGGGCTGCAAAACGCGAGGCGAGGCACGGCATGTCGTCTTATTCTGAAGATCTCCACCAGGCGGCGCTGGCCTATCACCGTCTGCCGCGGCCCGGAAAGCTCGAGATCCAGGCGAGCAAGCCTCTCGCCAACCAGCGCGACCTTGCGCTCGCCTATTCGCCGGGCGTCGCCGCCGCCTGCACCGAGATCGCCAACAATCCGGCCGAAGCCGCCACGCTGACGTCCCGCGCCAACCTGGTCGCTGTGGTCTCCAACGGCACCGCGGTCCTGGGCCTCGGCAATATCGGCCCGCTGGCCTCCAAGCCCGTGATGGAAGGCAAGGCGGTCCTGTTCAAGAAATTCGCCGGCATCGACGTCTTCGACATCGAGATCGCCGCCGACACCATCGAACGCGTGGTCGAGACGGTGGCGGCGCTGGAGCCGACCTTCGGTGGCATCAATCTCGAGGACATCAAGGGACCCGAATGTTTCGAGATCGAAGCGCGGTTGAAGGAGCGCATGAAGATTCCGGTCTTCCATGACGACCAGCATGGCACCGCGATCATCGTTGCCGCCGCGATCAGCAACGGCCTGCGGCTGAACGGCAAGAAGCTCTCGGACGTCAAGATCGTCGCGTCGGGGGCAGGGGCGGCGGCGCTCGCGACGTTGAACCTCCTGGTCTCGATGGGCGCACAGCGCAAGAACATCTGGGTCTGCGACATCGACGGCCTCGTCTATGACGGGCGCAACACTCTGATGGACCGCTGGAAGGCGGTCTATGCCCAGAAGACCGATAAGCGCACGCTGGCCGACGTGATCGGCGGGGCCGATATCTTCATCGGGCTCTCGGCACCGGGCGTGCTGACGCCCGATATGGCCAAGGCGATGGCCGACCATCCGCTGATCATGGCGCTTGCGAACCCGACGCCGGAGATCATGCCGGAGGAGGCGCGCAAGGCGCGTCCCGACGCCATGATCTGCACCGGGCGGTCCGACTACCCGAACCAGGTCAACAACGTCCTCTGCTTCCCCTTTATCTTCCGCGGCGCGCTCGACGTCGGCGCCACCGCGATCAATGAGGAGATGAAGCATGCAGCGGTCGATGCCATCGCGCAGCTCGCGCGCGAGGCACCATCGGACGCGGTCTCACAAGGCAGCTTCGACACCGGCGAGGCGGGCGGCTTCGGCCCGGGCTCGCTGATCCCGAGCCCATTTGATCCTCGGCTTATCCTGCGCATCGCGCCGGCGGTCGCCAAGGCCGCGATGGAATCCGGGGTTGCGACGCGTTCCATCACCAATTTCGACGAATATGCCGCCCAGCTCACGCGCTTCGCCTTCCGCTCCGGCATCGTCATGAAGCCGATGTTCGCCAAGGCCAAGACCCAGCCGGTGCGCGTGATCTACGCCGAGGGCGAGGACGAGCGCGTGCTGCGCGCCACGCAGGTGGTGCTGGAGGAGAAGCTCGCGCGTCCTATCCTGGTCGGCCGTCCGTCTGTGGTCGAGGCCCGCATCAAGCGCTTCGGTCTCTCGATCAAGGCGGGCAAGGATTTCGACCTGGTCAACCCCGAGGACGATCCCCGCTACCGCTCGTATGTGCAGTCCTATGTCGAGGTCGCTGGCCGCCGCGGCGTCACGCCGGAGGGAGCGCGCACCGTGGTGCGCACCAACAACACCGTGATCGCGGCGCTTGCCGTGGGACGCGGCGAGGCAGATGCGATGCTCTGCGGCGTCGAGGGCCGCTACATGAGCCATCTGCGCCACGTCCGCGAGATCATCGGCTTCTCGAGCGGGATCAGCGACTATGCGGCGCTGGCGCTGCTGATCACCACCAAGGGCGCGTTCTTCATCGCGGATACCCAGGTGCGGCCCAATCCGAGCGCGGAGGAGCTGGCCGAGATCGCTGCGCTCGCGGCCATCCACGTGCAGCGCTTCACGCTGAAGCCGAAGGTCGCCTTCGTGTCACACTCGGATTTCGGCAGCTATGACACGGACTCATCGCGCAAGATGCGCCGGGCGATCCAGCTCCTGAAGGAGAAGCATCCGGAGATCGAGGCCGATGGCGAGATGCAGGCCGATACCGCGCTGTCGGGGGCGGCACGCAAGCTGGTCCTGCCGCACTCGAACCTGGAAGGCGAGGCCAACATCCTGATCATGCCGACGCTGGATGCGGCCAACATCGCCTACCAGACCATCAAGGTGCTCGCGGACGCGCTTCCCGTCGGGCCGATCCTGATCGGCCCGGCGCGGCCGGCACACATCCTCACGCCGGGTGTCACCGCGCGCGGCATCCTCAACATGACCGCGGTTGCCGTGGTGGAGGCCCAGGAGCGGGCGGCACGGCAGCAGCCGAGTTTGTTTACGTAAGGGGGCACCTCGCCCCGCTTGGCGGAGGAAACCGAATTCGAGCGCAGCTCGAATTCGGGCGAGGGGGAAGTTTCCGCGGGACCGTTTGTTACTCGCCTCTGGGAGGGGCTTCGGGGACTCCAACCAAAAATATCGAAAACAACCCCATGCAAAGTAGCGCGGTGGTCCCCGGCAAGGATGACAACTTCCGGATTTCTCCTTTGAAAACCGCCCGTAGAATCTTCATAATCGCGTCGTCGTCGCGTCAGCGTCCCGCCCTTAAAGCAATGCCAAGAGGCCGACCATGCCAGCGTTCGTGACTTTCGGGCGAATCCTGTTCGCCGTGCTGTTCATCTATACGGGCGCCACGAAGCTGTTCGCGATACAGGCGACGGCCGATTTCATCGCCAGCAAGGTCACCGTGCCCGAGATGATCGCGCCCTATGCGCAGCAGGTCGAGCAGGCCACCAGCATGACGACGCCGCAATTGCTCGCGATCGCCGTCGGCGGGCTCGAGATCATCGCGGGGCTGATGATCGCGCTGAACTTCGGCGCGCGCTTCTTTGCGATGCTGCTGATCATCTACGTCGCGATCTCGACGTTCCTGTTCTACGACTTCTGGAACCAGACCCCGCCCGAGAACGGCAAGATGCTGGTTGACGCGCTGAAAAACCTCTCGATCATCGGCGCGCTGTTCATGATCATGGGCTATGGCCGCGCCACGCGCCCGGTCGAGGCGGCCTACGGCGACGTGTAAGGTATCCAGCAAGTTCGCGCCCCAGCCAGCCTGCGCCTCCGAGAGCGCGGTGGTCGCGGTCCGTCCGTTGTCATCAGGGCTGCGCGCGCCGGGCAGGTGGCGCGTGATGGCATAGAGCATGATGGGATTAAGCTTGATTGTTGCCTCAACGAAGGTGCACTCCATCCCCCGCCTGCGGGGGAGGGCTGGGGAGAGGGTGTCTCCTCAGGTGAACAATCCCCAAGTGGAGAGAGCCCTCACCCGGCGCTTCGCGCCGACCTCTCCCGCAGGCGGGAGAGGTTGAGCAAGCCCGTGGCCAATCGATTCAACCAAAACCCATCGCGCTTTAGGCGGCTACGAATTCTTCGCTTCGGCAAATGCCTTCAACTTCAAAAAGAAGTCCCTCAGGATCGGATTCCGGTCCACGTAGGTCACGTACCTGATCGCATGTCGGCTGCGATCGATGCTCCACGTCATCTGCTCCGTTACGACAGGCGCCGGGATGATAACGCTCGGCGCCCAATCCGGGTTCAGGAGCCAGCCGACCGGCGCCATGTCCCAGATTTCCTTCGACCAGCCGAGGTGATCGGGCGCGTAGTCCTTGAAGCGCATCGCCAGGAACGCGCCGATGCTGCCGCAAGGTTCGACATAGCGCTCGATTTCCGGCACCGTGCTGTGAAGATGCGAGGTGACGCCCTTGCACGGCACCAGCACCAGGGGCACGCCGCTGTCGAACAGCACCTGGGCACCCCCGACATCCTGCTTGAGATTGAATTCGATCGTGTGTGGCCATTCCAGCGCATGGCCGCCGAGCCACACCACCACGACGCGATCCCTGATATCGGGCGCTTTGAGAAGTGCTGAGGCGACGTTGCTGATGGCACCAATGGCAACGATGTAGAGCGGCTTGTCAGGCGATCCGGCCCGCGCTCGCGCGATCATGTCTTCGACCGCGGGCGCCTCGCGGGCCTCCTTCCGAGGGCCGACATAGTCGGTGACGCCGCGATGAACCAGGCCGTCGGGTGAGATGTTCAAACGCTCCAACAGACGCAGGATTTCCTGGTAGCTCAGCTCCATGCCGTGGCCCGGGCTGGTCGCGCGCTTGTTGAAGAACGGGGCGGCGTAGATCGCCTCGACGTCGAAGCGCTCCTTCGAGAGCAGCATCTGGACGAGCGCGAACTGATCGTCGATTTCGTTGTAGGTATCGGTATCGAGCACGACGCGCACCTTGCCGACTGGCGGCGCCAAAAGCTTCAGACGGGCGGCTTCCGTGATGGGCATCGTCACCTCCTTGTTGGCGCATAGGATGGGTTGTTAGCTAGTTTTACTGCGTTACAAGACCCTCATGGTGAGGAGCGCGGAGCGCGTCTCCGGACGATGCTGCGCATCGCCGGGCGAACCATGAAGGCCGGGATCTCACCCGCGGCCATCCTTCGAGACGCGCGTTCCGCGCTCCTCAGGATGAGGGAAGGGGGGCTTGTGACGCAGTAGAGCTAACCCACCCTAAGCTTGCGGCACAATGCGTCCGCTATCTCGTCCATCTGTTCAAACGTGTGATCGGGCGCCAGCGCCCGCAACGCCGCCGGCGCCGCATAACCCCAGCATACCGCTCCGCACGCAGTCCCCACCGCGCGCGCCGCCTCGATATCGCGGACCTCGTCGCCGATCGCGATCACCTGGTTTGGCTGCACGCCGGCGCGACGGATGACCCGGCGGAATTTGGCGGGCTTGCCGAACAGCGAGGCGGCGCAGTCGAAATGCGCGAACAGGCTCGCTGTCGCACCTAGCTTCTCGCGCGCATTGACTTCGCTGTCCGATGTCACCATCGCGAGCTGTACGCCGCTTGCGGCAAGCGTGTGCAGCATGGCCTCGACGCCGGCGAACAGGGAAATCTCCGCAGTTGCCTCCGCCTTCAGCCGCCGCGCATGCCGCGCGATCGCCGGCAGCTTCCACAAGGGCACCTCGAGCCGCCGCAGGATCTCGCGCGTCGAAGCATGCCGCAGGCTCTCGACCTCCTCATCGGCCACGCGGCGAAAGCCGAAGCGATCGGCGACGTCGTTGATGGTGCGCAGAAACCACGGAAAGCTGTCGGCCAGCGTGCCGTCGAGATCGAAGATGGCGAGGGAGTAGGGCATGAAATCCAGACGTAGGGCGGCTTAGCGGAGCGTAACCCGCCGCTTTCGCCGAAGACAAGTTGGCGGATTACGCTCCGCTAATCCGCCCTACGAAGAGAGAGCTGACGCTGTTCGATCCGTCCAGCTAGGATTTCCACACCGTGTCCTCGGCCCAGCCGAGCTCGGCGAACTCGGCAGCCCGCAGCGGCGCTTCTCCCTCCGCAAAGAATTCGTCGAGCTGAGGCGGCGCAACGTTCGTTTCGGACAGCATGGCGTGCGCCTGCCCGCGATGATGGATCTGATGTTGAAACAGATGCATCAGCAGCCGGTCGCGGCGTTCAGTTTGGACGCGCGTGTCGCGGTTGATCCGGGCAGAGCCATTGAGAAGCTCAGGCGTCAGCGCGTCGCAGACGGCGATCAAGCGCTGGTCGGTTGCGGCTTGCGCGGGTTTCAGCGCGGCAATTGAAGGATACGGAATCTCGTTCTTCCAGGCAGCCGGTCCGAGCCATCCTCCCTCGAGCGCGTCTACATAGAAGAGGTCAATGACATGGATATGGTTCAGCGTTCGTTGAATGCTCGGGAAGAAGCCGGTCCGTTCGGCTTCGAAGTCAGCTTGGGACAACGCGGCGCAGGCGGTGAGCAGCCGATGGTTCGCCCAGGCATTATTGTGGGCGAAAGCGCGGTAGGTTTGGACGAGCCCGGCGGACATGTCGGTTCTCCCATGCAGTCAGCGCCACGAGTGCTCGGCCTGGCGATTGAGTAGTCCGCGTGAGCGAAGCGATATGCGGGGCCGTAAAACGGACTCTATAGTCCCGGATGTCGCTTCACTCGTCCGGTCTACGCCGATCTGACGCGAACGCATGCAGTCCAATCGCCTACTCCGCTGCCTCGCTCGTGCTCCTGCGCTTCGGCTTGCCCGCCTTCTTCAGCACCGGCTCAAGGAATTTCCCTGTGTAGCTCCGCGGCGCCTTCACGATGTCTTCCGGCGGACCCCAGGCGACGATCTCGCCGCCGCCGTCGCCGCCTTCGGGGCCGAGATCGATGACCCAGTCGGCCGTCTTGATGACCTCGAGATTGTGCTCGATGACGACGACCGTATTGCCCTGCGCGACCAGCTCGTGCAGCACCTCCAGCAGCTTCTTGACGTCGTGGAAGTGCAGGCCCGTCGTGGGCTCGTCCAGGATGTAGAGCGTGCGACCGGTGGCGCGTTTTGACAGCTCTTTCGCCAACTTGACGCGCTGGGCTTCGCCGCCGGAGAGCGTGGTGGCCTGCTGGCCGACATGGATGTAGTCGAGGCCGACGCGGTGCAGCGTATTGAAGGTTTCGCGGACGCGCGGTACCGCCTTGAAGAACTCGGCGGCTTCCTCGACGGTCATGTCGAGCACGTCGGCGATGCTCTTGCCCTTGAACAGGACCTCCAGCGTCTCGCGGTTGTAGCGCTTGCCCTTGCAGACGTCGCAGGTGACGTAGACGTCGGGCAGGAAGTGCATCTCGATCTTGATGACGCCGTCGCCCTGGCAGGCCTCGCAGCGGCCGCCCTTGACGTTGAACGAGAATCGGCCGGGCTCGTAGCCGCGTGCCTTCGCTTCGGGAAGGCCGGCGAACCATTCGCGGATCGGCGTGAAGGCGCCGGTGTAGGTCGCGGGGTTGGAGCGCGGGGTGCGGCCGATCGGCGACTGGTCGATGTCGATGATCTTGTCGATGTGCTCGAGGCCCTCGATGCGGTCGTGTGGAGCTGCGCCTTCGCTGGCGCCGTTCAGCTTGCGGGCGATGGCGCGGTAGAGCGTGTCGATGAGGAGCGTCGACTTGCCGCCGCCGGAGACGCCGGTGACGCAGGTGAACAGGCCGAGCGGAATCTCCGCCGTGACGTTCTTGAGGTTATTGCCGCGCGCATTCACCACCTTGATGGTGCGGCGATGGTTCGGCGGGCGCCGCTCCGGCACCTCGACCTCGAGCTCGCCGGTGAGATACTTGCCGGTGAGCGATTTCGGGTTGCGCATGATCTCGGCGGGCGTGCCTTCGGCGACGATGTGGCCGCCATGCATGCCCGCACCGGGGCCGATGTCGAGGACGTAGTCGGCGAGGCGAATGGCGTCCTCATCATGCTCGACCACGACCACGGTATTGCCGAGGTCGCGCAAGCGCTTGAGCGTATCGAGCAGGCGCGCATTATCGCGCTGGTGCAGGCCGATCGACGGCTCGTCCAGCACGTAGAGCACGCCTGTCAGCCCCGAGCCGATCTGCGAGGCCAGGCGGATGCGCTGGCTCTCGCCACCGGACAGCGTGCCGGAGGAGCGGGAGAGGGTGAGATAGTTGAGGCCGACGTCGAGCAGGAAGGTGAGGCGCTCGCGGATTTCCTTGAGGATGCGTCCCGCGATTTCGTTCTGCTGCTTGTTCAGCGCTTCGGGCACGCCCTCGAACCATTCGCCGGCGCGCTTCACCGAGAGCTCGGAGATCTCACCGATATGCCTGCCGCCGACCTTGACGCAGAGCGCCTCCGGCTTGAGCCGAAAGCCCTTGCAGGCCTCGCAGGGGACGTCGTGGAAATACTTCGCCAGCTCCTCGCGCGCCCACTCGCTCTCGGTCTCGCGATAGCGGCGGTTGATGTTGGTGATGACGCCCTCGAACGGCTTCTTGGTGTCGTAGGAGCGGACGCCGTCTTCATAGGAGAATTTGATCTCGTCTTCGCCCGAGCCATGGAGGATCGCGTTCTGCGTCTTCTTCGGCAGATCCTTCCACTTGGTTGTCAGCGTGAACTTGTAGTGCTTGCCGAGCGCCGTCAGCGTCTGCGTGTAGTAGGGGGACGACGATTTGGCCCAGGGCGCGATCGCGCCCTTGCCGATCGCGAGCTCCTTGTCGGGGATGACGAGGTCTTCGTCGACATGCTGCTCGACGCCAAGGCCGCCGCAGGCGGGGCAGGCGCCGTAGGGGTTGTTGAAGGAGAACAGCCGCGGCTCGATCTCGGGGATGGTGAAGCCGGAAACCGGGCAGGCGAACTTTTCCGAGAACAGGATGCGCTCTGGCCCGCTCTTGTCGTGGATCTTGGCGGTCTTCTTTTTCTCCTCGGTGGGAGCGGCCGCCGGTGCGTCCGCGAACTCGACGACGGCGAGGCCCTCGGCCAGCTTCAGCGCAGTCTCAAAGCTCTCGGCGAGGCGCTGGCCGATATCGGCGCGCACCACGATGCGGTCGACGACGACGTCGATGTCGTGCGGGAATTTCTTGTCGAGCGTCGGCGCTTCAGCCAGCTCGTAGAAACTGCCGTCGATCTTGACGCGCTGGAAGCCCTTCTTGAGCCATTCCGCAAGCTCCTTCCTGTACTCGCCCTTGCGGCCGCGCACGACCGGGGCGAGCAGATAGAGGCGGGTACCTTCGGTCAGCGCCAGCACGCGGTCGACCATCTGCGAGACGGTCTGGCTCTCGATCGGCAGGCCGGTTGCGGGCGAATAGGGTACACCGACGCGCGCCCAGAGCAGGCGCATATAGTCGTAGATCTCAGTCACCGTGCCGACGGTTGAGCGCGGGTTCTTCGAGGTCGTCTTCTGCTCGATCGAAATGGCGGGCGACAGGCCGTCGATCTGGTCGACGTCCGGCTTCTGCATCATCTCCAGAAACTGGCGGGCATAGGCCGACAGCGACTCGACATAGCGGCGCTGGCCCTCGGCGTAGATGGTGTCGAAGGCGAGCGAGGATTTTCCGGAGCCAGACAGCCCGGTGAACACCACGAGCTTGTCGCGGGGAATCTCGACGTCGATGTTCTTGAGGTTGTGCTCGCGCGCGCCACGGATCGTAATTGCGCGCAGGTGTGATCCCGCGTTCTGTTGTTGGCGCTTCGCCTTGATCACTTCGTCCATCCCAGTGGTCCCCAAGGAGATTCCCACGCTGCGCGGCCGCGCCGGCGTTCAGGCGCGCCTCGCCCGGAACCGGGGATGGACGCCGTTGGGTAGGCTGCGAACGTAGGAAGAACGAGAGCGGATTTCCAGTGCGAGTTGCGAATCGTCAACGGATTGTTGTGGCGCTGGCGGCACTTGGCAGTAGCGAGGGCGCAAGGCCCGTCCGGAACAAAAAAAGGCCGGCGCAAGGCCGGTCTTTCCGTCGAGAATTCGCGTCAGGCGAAGCTCAGTACTTCGCAACCACCGGGCCACCGAAGTGGTAGTTCACGCCGACCTGGAACGTGTGCAGGTTGAGCGTGCCCGAGGGAACGGTGCCGGTGAAATAGTTCTCGCTGCCGAGGCTGCGATAGAGGTACTCGCCCTTCACCGACCACTGCGGGGCGAAGAAGGCTTCGACGCCCGCGCCGACCGTCCAGCCCGAGTGGAACTTGCTGTCGGAGACGGTCACGCCGAGGGCCGAGACGCTGATCTTGTTGTCGATCCAGGCGTAGCCGCCGGTCGCGTAGAGCAGGACCTGATCGAAGGCGACGCCGACGCGGCCGCGCACGGTGCCGAGCGCATCGGTCTTCGAGCTCACCGTGACGCCGAGTGCGGTCGCCGAGGCATTCACGTCAGCCCAGCCGCCATCGGCTTCGAGACCGAACACGATGTTGCTGGTCTGCCAGTTGTAGCCGACCGTGCCACCGGCGAAACCACCCTTCAACTTCGGGTCAGTGGAGGTGTTTTCCCAGGCGTAGCCGCCGAAGCCACCGAGGTAGAAGCCGGTCCAGTTATAGACCGCCGCTGCGGCCACCGGAGCCTTGGTGTAGGGGCGGGCCGCCAGATCGGCAGCCATGGCCGGAGCGAACGCGCTGAGTGCGAACAAACTGGCCGAAGCCAACAAAACCTTCTTCATTTTCAACTTAATCCCAGTCCCAGTTTCTGTTTTTGCCTTCCGTGCGCGGAAGGACAGCGGACGCTCTGGTCCAACTGAGGTCGTGCTTACACCAGTGAAGCCCATAGTTGTGTACCCGAGAAGCCACACCACGCCAAAACGTGTAAGTGTAGCTGACCTATTCTCGCCGAATGCATGCGCGCAGCAAAAAGGCCGGCGTTAGCCGGCCTTTTCGAGAAGAATAGTTTTGGCGGAGATCAGTACTTCGCGATGAGCGGGCCGCCCCAACGATAGTTCAGGCGGACGAGGCCCATATCGACGTCCTGGCCGATTCGGTCGCTGCCGAACGACAAACCGCCGGGCGTTGTGAAGCCAATGGTGCGGTGGCCGAGGAAGAGGTGGTCGTACTCGACGCCCACCGACCAGTTCGGCGCAAAGCCAAATTCCAGGCCGGCGCCGACTGTACCACCCCAACGCGTTTCGCGAGCCGAAGCCAGCAGCGCGCCGCTTGGGACGTCGAAGACGTCATACTTGTCGCCGACAACCGCACCGCCGCCCTTCACATAGAACAGCACGTTGTTCCAGGCATAGCCGATTTGGCCAGTGATCAGGCCGAAGGAGTCGATGCGCGAACGGTTGCGGTCGGTCAGGAAGACGGCGCTGGTGTTGTCGCCCCGGAAGTCGGCCCAGTTGCCCTGGCCTTCGAAGCCGAACACCCACTGGCTGGTCTGCCAGCGATAGCCGATCTGACCACCGACCGTGCCGCCGGTTGCGTTGTGGCAGCCTTCACCCACGAGACTGCCGGGGACGCCAGTCACGAAGCCGGTGCTGTCCACGAAGTCCCAGCATTTGTGGGCCGAGCCGCCGCCGCCGTTGATGCCGATGTAGAAGCCGCTCCAGTCGTAGATTGCGGCGACCGCCGGGGGCGGAGCCTTCACGTATGGACGCGCCGCGAGATCCGCTGCGCTCGCCGGAGCCGACAGGCTCAGCGCAACGGCACCAACGACCCCCACCAAGATCTTCTTCATTTCTGTCCCTCCGGCTGTACCCGCTTCTTTAGTCCCCGAAGCGGTCAATCAGGCGCGACGCCCAATGAATTGATGTCGCACCAAGCGTAGTCTGATTTGGAGGTAGAGTCCGTCTCCAAAAAGCAACAGTCGCGAGTGAACTGGGAGGTTCCTAAGTTAATGAATGTTAAGCGGTATTTCGCGCGCGCTGGAACCCGAAAAAGTTCCATGCGGTTCCGGTGATTTTTCGAGTATGCAACCCCATGTTGCGCGCGCATCCGGTCGCCGCCCATAGGAACAAAGCTGGAACGCTGCCTGCCCAGGTGCTATATGTGGGGATAACCTGCGGGACCGCGGGCTCGGCGACGTCCGCCAGCGTATAGGGTCCTTCAGCAAGCGGCAGCGAGCGGTTTTGGCACGGCTCCGGCTTTTTCGAGCAATTTCGCAGTTTGGAGTGGAGAGCGGCGATGGCGGGAAGCATCAACAAGGTCATTCTGGTCGGCAACCTCGGCAAGGATCCGGAAATCCGCCGCACCCAGGACGGGCGGCCGATCGCCAATCTGAGCGTCGCGACGTCGGAGACCTGGCGGGACAAGGCGACCGGTGAGCGCAAGGAAAAGACCGAGTGGCACCGTGTCGTGATCTTCAACGAGGGGCTCGCGAAGGTCGCCGAGCAGTACCTGAAGAAGGGCGCCAAGGTTTATGTCGAAGGCGCGCTCCAGACCCGCAAATGGACCGACCAGAGCGGTGCCGAAAAATACTCGACCGAGGTGGTGCTGCAGGGCTTCAACTCCAACCTCACGATGCTCGACGGTCGCGGTGGCGGAGGAGGCGGCAGCTTTGGCGAGGAGCCGGGCGGCGACTTCGGCTCCTCTGGCCCGGTGAGCAGCGCGCCGCGCCGCGCTGTCGCGGCGGGCGGTGGCCGCAACAGCGATATGGATGACGACATTCCGTTCTGAGCTGACTTGCCGTCCTAAGAGCCTGGTTCGGCGCCTTCGCACAAAGGGTCAGCGTCTCTTACCAATCTTTTGATCAAGCTGGTATTTACCGGCCGCGCTGATGTTGCGCCTGAGGATTTGATGTCGGGCGATGTGAATGGTATTAACTTCATGTTAATGCTATTTACATTGCTCGCGCCGGCTTCTCAGGCGCCATCGCCAGGACGCCTCAGCCATGACCCTCGCGCCTCTGCTTGACGCTGCTCCAGCCATTCCGCTCCATGCCTTTGCGGCGATGGCCGCTTTTGCGCTTGGCGTCGTCCAGTTCGCGGCGCCCAAGGGGACGCTGCCGCACCGGACCGTCGGCTGGATCTGGGTGGCGCTGATGGCCATCGTGGCCGCGTCATCGTTCTGGATCCACCAGATCCGGCTGGTCGGGCCGTTCAGTCCGATTCATCTGCTCTCGATCTTCACGCTTGTGATGCTGCCGCTCGCGGTGTGGCGGGCGCATACCCATCGCGTCGCCGATCACCGGCGCATAATGATCTTCATGTTCGCCGGCGCACTGGTGATCGCAGGGCTGTTCACGCTGCTGCCGGGACGCATCATGCATCAGGTGATATTGGGCTCATAAGGCAGGGTTCCAGAGGGGCCTTTCCGCTCCCTCCTGCCGAGTCTTCGCAGAAGCCGTAAGTCGTTGGAAAAATAAGCGGAAAAAGCGCCTCCCGGGACTGCGCGAGGGTGGTTATCAGACCCCCGATGCGCTATATGATTCCCGGACAAGAACTCACCGGATTTCCCCTTGGCTGACGACGATAACGACAAGCCCGGCGACAAGCCGGAGCATCCTTCGGATATTCGCCCGATCTCGATCCTCGACGAGATGAAGAAGTCCTACCTCGATTACGCCATGAGCGTGATCGTGGCGCGCGCGCTGCCCGATGCGCGTGATGGCTTGAAGCCGGTGCACCGGCGCATCCTCTTCTCGATGAACGAGGAGGGCTATACGCCCGACAAGAAGCACAAGAAGTCCGCCGGCATCGTCGGCGACGTCATGGGCCAATACCACCCGCACGGCGACCAGGCGATCTATGACGCGCTGGTGCGCATGGCGCAGCCCTTCTCGATGCGCGAACTGCTCGTGGACGGGCAGGGCAATTTCGGCTCGGTCGACGGCGATCCGCCGGCGGCGATGCGCTACACCGAGTCGCGCCTGACCAAGATCGCGCTCAAACTGCTCGAGGACATCGAGAGCGAGACGGTCGACTTCCAGGACAATTATGACGGCTCGACCAAGGAGCCGGTGGTCCTGCCGGCGCGGTTCCCGAACCTGCTGGTCAACGGCGCCGGCGGCATCGCCGTCGGCATGGCCACCAACATCCCGCCGCACAATCTGGGCGAGGTGATCGACGCTTGCCTGGCCTTGATCGACAATCCTTCGCTCACCATCGACGAACTGAACCACATTATCCCAGGTCCGGATTTCCCGACCGGCGGCATCATCCTGGGGCGCCAGGGCATCCGCAGCGCCTACCACCTCGGCCGCGGCTCGATCGTGATGCGCGGCAAGGTCGAGTTCGAGACCATTCGCAAGGAACGCGAGGCGATCGTCATCACCGAGATCCCGTATCAGGTGAACAAGGCGACGATGGTCGAGCGTATCGCCGAGCTCTACAAGGAAAAGAAGATCGAGGGCATTTCCGACCTGCGCGACGAGTCCGACCGCGACGGCTACCGCGTCGTCGTCGAGCTCAAGCGCGACGCCATGCCCGACGTGGTGCTGAACCAGCTCTACAAGTTCACGCCTTTGCAGACGAGCTTCGGGGTCAACAGCGTTGCGCTCGACTCGGGCCGTCCGCAGACGATGAACCTGAAGGATATGCTGACGATCTTCGTCGGCTTCCGCGAGCAGGTCGTCACCCGCCGCACCAAGTACAAGCTGCGCAAGGCGCGCGAACGCGCCCATGAGCAGGTTGGTCTTGCGATCGCCGTCGCCAATATCGACGAGATCATTCGCGTGATCCGGACTTCGCCCACGCCGGCCGCCGCGCGCGATACCCTGATGACGCGCGACTGGCCGGCGCGTGATGTCGAGGACATCATCACGCTGATCGATGATCCCCGCCACCGCATCAACGCGGACGGCACCATCCGTCTGTCGCTGGAGCAGGCCAGGGCAATTCTGGAGCTGCGTCTGGCGCGCCTCACCGCGCTCGGCCGCGACGAGATCGGCGAGGAGCTCTCAAAACTCGCCGGCGAGATCGGCAACTATCTCGACATCCTGCGTTCGCGCGCCCGTATCCTCGACATCGTCAAGACCGAGCTCGCCGAGGTGAAGGCGGAATTCGCCACGCCGCGCCGGACCGTGATCATGGAGCAGGAAGGCGAGGTCGAGGACGAAGACCTGATCCAGCGCGAGGACATGGTCGTCACCGTCTCGCATGCCGGCTACGTCAAGCGCGTGCCACTGTCGGCCTATCGGGCGCAGCGCCGCGGCGGCAAGGGCCGCGCCGGCATGCAGACCCGCGATGAGGACTTCGTCTCGCGCCTGTTCGTGGCCTCCACGCACACGCCGGTGCTGTTCTTTTCGTCACGCGGGCAGGTCTACAAGGAGAAGGTCTGGCGCCTGCCGATGGCCGCCCCCAACGCGCGCGGCAAGGCGCTGATCAACATCCTGCCGCTCGAGCAGGGCGAGCGCATCACCACCATCATGCCGCTGCCGGAGGATGAATCCACCTGGGGCCAGCTCGACGTGATGTTCGCTACCACCGGCGGCAATGTCCGGCGCAACAAGCTGTCCGACTTCGTCGATGTGCGCCGTTCCGGCATCATCGCGATGAAGCTCGACGACAATGAATCGATCGTCGACGTGCAGATCTGCACCGAGCGCGACGACGTGCTGCTGACCGCCGCCGGCGGCCAGTGCATCCGCTTCCCCGTCACGGACGTGCGCGTGTTCACCGGGCGCACATCGATGGGCGTGCGCGGCATCGCGCTGGCGGAGGCCGACAAGGTGATCTCGCTGGCGATCCTGCGCCATGTCGACACGACCTCGGACGAACGCTCGGCGTACTTGAAGATGCGCCGCGCGGTCGCCGGCGAAGGTGTGGCTGATGAGGCCGCAGCGGACGCCGAGGCCGAGGAGACGTCCGGCAGCTTCCAGCTCCCGCAGGAGCGCTATGTCGAGATGTCGGCGGCCGAGCAGGTGGTGCTGACCGTCTCCGTCAACGGCTATGGCAAGCGGACGTCGTCCTACGAGTACCGCACCACGGGACGCGGCGGCAAAGGCATCGTCGCGATGAGCGTCAACAACCGCAACGGCAATCTGGTGGCGTCCTTCCCGGTGGAAGAGGCCGACCAGATCATGCTGGTGACCGACAAGGGCCAGCTGATCCGCTGCCCGGTCGAAGGCATCCGCATCGCCGGCCGCTCGACGCAGGGCGTGATCGTGTTCGACACCGCCGACGACGAGCACGTCGTCTCGGTCGAGCACATCACGGAAGAGACCGAGAATGGCAACGGCGAGAATGGCGAGTAGTGTTTGGCGAATAGCGAATGGACAGATTTCCATTCGCTATTGGCTATTCGCCATCCGCTAGATCTCCAGCTCCGTACCGAACTCCACCACCTGTCCGGTCGGCACGCCGAAAAACGCGGCGGAACGTTCGGCGTTGCGTTGCAGGAAGGCAAACAGCGACTCTCGCCATACCCACATGCCCGGAATGTCCTCGCTCGGGATGATGGTCTCGCGGCCGACATAGTAGGTGATGTCGGAGAGGTCGATGCCCGGCAGCTTGCCCTGCCGGCAGGCGAGCTTCAGTCCCTCATAGATGGTCGGGTTCTGCATGAAGCCGTAATGCATGACCACGCGCGTGATCGCCGGGATGATCTCGATAACCTCGGTGCGCTCCTCGTCGGGCACGTGCGGGATTTCCTCGATCAGGACGGTCACGAGCAGCACGCGTTCGTGCAGCACGCGGTTGTGCTTGACGAATTGCGTCAGCGCCAGCGGCACGCCTTTCGGCGCCGAGGCGAGATAGACGGCGGTGCCGGGAAGCCTGGCGCGGCACTTGTTGACGGCGGTCTCGATCAGATCCTCCTCGGGCTGGCGGAGCTTCGCGCGGGCGCGCTCGACGAGCTTGACGCCGCTGCGCCAGGTCAGCATCAGGAAGGCGACGAGGCCGGCGAGCAGCAGCGGAAACCAGCCGCCCTCGAACAGCTTGATCGAATTGGCCGCGAAGAAGATCACGTCGATCGCAAAGAAGAAGCCGTTGACCGCAACGACCAGCCACGGCGAATAACCCCACTGGATCGCGACAAGCGCGGCGAGCAGCGTGGTGATCGCCATCAGGAGCGACACCGCGATGCCGTAGGCGCCGGCAAGCGCGTCCGACGTGCCGAAGGAGAGCACCGCGCCGAGCGTTGCGGCGGCCAGCAGCCAGTTCACCAGCGGTACATAGATCTGGCCGATCGCATCGCTCTGGGTGTGACGGATCTGCATCCGCGGCAGGAAGCCGAGCTGGATCGACTGCTGGGTCAGCGAGAACACGCCTGAGATGATGGCCTGCGAGGCGATCACGGTCGCAACAGCCGAGAAGGCGACCAGCAGGTAGTGCAGCGAATCCGGGCAGAGCTGGAAGAACGGATTCTCGATCATCGTGGGGTCGGTGATCAGGAGCGCGGCCTGTCCGAAATAATTGAGCACCAGGGCCGGCAGGCAGATGGCGAACCAGGCCAGCCGGATCGGCAAGCGCCCGAAATGCCCCATGTCGGCATACATCGCTTCGCCCCCGGTCACCGCCAGGAAGGCCGCGCCGAGGATCGCGAAGGAAATGTGGAAGTCCTGGTGGATCAGGAATTCAAAGGCATAGAGCGGACTCAGCGCGGCGAGCACCGCTGGCGCCTTGACGATGCCGTGGATGCCGAGTGCGGCGAGCACGCCGAACCAGGCCAGCATGACGGGGCCAAAGATCCGGCCGATGAAGCCGGTGCCCTGCTTCTGCATCATGAAGAGGCCGATCAGGATGGCGATCGTGATCGGCACCACGACCGGCGCGAGCGATGGCGCATCCACTTTCAGACCTTCGATGGCGCTCAGCACCGAGATCGCCGGCGTGATCGCACCGTCGCCATAGAGCAGGGCGGCGCCAACGAGGCCGACCACCAGGAGATGTGCACGCCATGTGCCCGGCTGGGCGTGACGCGCATGCAGCAGTGCCAGCAGCGCCACGATGCCGCCTTCGCCGCGGTTATCGGCGCGCAGGATCAGCAGTGCGTATTTCAGCGAGATGATCAGGAGCAGCGCCCACAGGATCAGGGACGCAACGCCGAGCACGGCGTCCTGGGTGACCGTCCCGCCATGGGCTGCCGCCTTGGCGGCCTCCTTCAAGGCATAAAGGGGGCTTGTTCCGATATCGCCGTAGACGACCCCCAGGGCGCCCATGGTCATGGCAAGGGGCAGCGGATTGGGATGGTGGCCGGTAGCGACAGCAGGCGTACTGGTCAATGGCAACCCCCTGATGGCGACGCGCCCGCCGGGCTATCCGGAGGGCGCGGTCGTCAGCTCAGTCTGCGACGAGACGCCGCAAATTTCCATGGGGTTTGTGTGACGCCGGATTAGGCAGCTTGCCTACGGCGTCCGGTCGGCGGTCACCAGGCGCACCTCGCGGACGTTTGCCTTGGTGCCGGCGCGGCGCAGGCAGGAGGCTTCGAAATTCGGCCAGGCCTGCTGCGAGCAATCCTTGCCGATGACGCGGATATCCAGCCGGTCACCCTTGGCGAGGGGCTGCGGCACGCTGGCTTCGACGGTCGGAGCGAAACCGGGCAGCACGGTAAGAGCCGCGGCAACGCATGCAGCAACAGCGATCGCTGAAAGAGTCTTGATCATAGACGGTCCCCTGTGATGCGGCCGCTGCGCCTGTTTGCGGCCCGTCATTTCGTTGCGCGGATTAGTAACCATGGCCAGTTTCCGGACGTCTTCGCGGATACGGGAAATGGTTTCGTTCGCGATCCGTTTTGTTTCGTCGCTGCCCTCAGGACGAAACAGTTCAGGGGGTTCCGACATTTCTTGCGGGAAAAGCGGGCAGGGAACCTGCCGGCTTGCCGGGCAATGCAGGGCGCGGTAGGAGGAGGCCATGCCGCGTATCGCCTTTTATCCGGGTTCCTTCGACCCCATCACCAACGGCCATCTGGACGTGGTCCGGCATGCCGTTCCCCTGTGCGACCGTCTGGTCGTTGCGCTTGGCGTGCACCCCGGCAAGAAGCCGCTGTTCTCGACCGAGGAACGGCTCAAGATGCTCTACGACGTCTGCGGGCCGATCGCTGCCCAGGCCGGCTGCGCCTTCGAAGCCACGACCTTCGACGACCTGACCGTGACCGCGGCGCGAAAGCACGGTGCGACCATCATGATCAGGGGGCTTCGCGACGGCACTGACCTCGACTACGAGATGCAACTTGCCGGCATGAACGAGGCCATGGCGCCGGAGGTGCACACCGTCTTTCTGCCGGCCTCACCCATGGTCCGCCCGATCACCGCCACACTGGTGCGCCAGATCGCCGGCATGGGCGGGGATGTCTCGGCATTCGTGCCGCCGCTCGTCGCAAGCCTGCTCAAGGCAAAATTCGCCGGCTAGCGGCGCGCGTTTCATCTCATCTGATCCGGAGTTTTCATGATCCGTCGTCTCGCAATTCTTGCCACGATCTTTGCCGCGCTGATCGGCATTGCCCCTGCCGTCGCTCAGACCCTGCCGGCGGGCCTCGACAAGGCCAACGCGCTCGTCATCGACACGACCAAGGGCCGCATCGTCATCAAGCTGCGCACGGATCTTGCGCCCCAGCATGCCGAGCGGCTGAAGCAACTCGCGCGCGAAGGCTTCTACAACAACGTGCCGTTTCACCGCGTGATGGACGGCTTCATGGCGCAGACCGGCGACGGCCAGAACGGCAACGGCACCGGCGGCTCGAAATATCCGAACCTGAAGCAGGAATTCTCCAAGGTGCATTTCGCCCGCGGCGTCGTCGGGATGGCCCGCCGCGGCGACAGCGTCGATAGCGCCAATTCGCAGTTCTTCATCATGTTCGCGGACGGCGGCAGTCTCGACGGCCAGTACACCGTAGTCGGCGAAGTCGTGCAGGGCATGGACGTCGTCGACAAGCTGAAGAAGGCACCGCCTGGTTCCGGCAGCGGCACCGTCACCGACCCCGACAAGATGGTGAAGGTGCAGGTCGCCTCCGACATCAAATAGGAGAGGCGATGACGCGCCGCGGTGAAAAGCTCCTCGTAGCTGCCGCGGTGCTCCTGCTTGGCATCACGAGTGCAGCGGCGCAGGACGAGCAGGTCAACACCATCCGCGATATCTTCGTGCGGTTGGGCCGTTGCTGGAAACCGCCGCCGCCCTCGAAGGCCCGCCCCATCGACATCACGGTCGTCGTGAGCTTTAACCGCGCCGGAGAGATTTTGGGCCACCCGAGGATCACCTACGAGTCCAAGGATGCCTCAGATAATGACCGGCTCGAATACCGGATCGCGGTGATGGAGGCATTGCAACGCTGCACGCCGATGCCATTTACCGAAACGATGGCCGGCGCCGCTGCGGGGCGTCCATTCGCGGTCCAGTTCCACGGCCGGAAGACTTCACCCCCAACCCCAGAGAGAAAAGCATGAGCGTCACCGAAAACACCCTGATCCTCGAGACCACGCAGGGCCCCGTCACCATCGAGATGCGGCCCGACCTCGCGCCTGGCCATGTTGCACGCATCAAGGAGCTGGTACGCGAGGGATTCTACGACGGCATCGTGTTCCATCGCGTGATCGACGGCTTCATGGCGCAGACCGGCTGCCCACACGGCACCGGCACCGGCGGCTCCGGCAAGAAGCTGAAGGCCGAGTTCAACAAGGAGCCGCATGTGCGCGGCACCGCCTCGATGGCCCGCGCCGCCAATCCCGATTCCGGGGACAGCCAGTTCTTCATCTGCTTCGACGACGCCCGCTTCCTCGACAACCAGTATACCGTGTGGGGCAAGGTCACCGCGGGCATGGAGAATGTCGACAAGATCAAGCGCGGCGAGCCCGTGATGAATCCCGACAAGATCGTCAAGGCGCGCATGGCGGCGGACAAGGAGTAAGTGTTTCCCCTCATGGTGAGGAGGCGCGAAGCGCCGTCTCGAACCATGAGGCCACCGCTGTAGCAGCAGTCGGGCCTTCATCCTTCGAGACGCGCGTTCCGCGCTCCTCAGGATGAGCGGCTGGCTGTACCGCGGCCGAGTCCAAATGCGCACCGATCTCTTCGACTTTGACCTGCCCACCGAGCGCATCGCACTGCGCCCGGCGCATCCGCGCGACTCCGCCAAGATGCTGGTCGTGGAGGGCGGCGCGCTGCGCGATCACCTCATCTCCGACCTGCCGCAGTGGCTGAAGCCGGGCGACCAGCTCGTCGTCAACGACACCAAGGTGATCGCGGCGCAATTGAAGGGCCGCCGCATCGGCCGCGAGACTGAGCCGAAGATCGAGGCGACGCTGATCAAGCGTCTCGACGGCTCGCGCTGGCAGGCGCTGGTGAAGCCGGCGAAAAAGCTCGTCGCCGGCGACCGCATCCGGTTCGGCAATGAAGGCAAGGTCTGCCTGCTCGGTCATCTCGACGCCGAGGTCGAGGCCAAGGGTGCGGAAGGCGAGGTGACGTTGTCGTTCTCGTTTCATGGGCCTACGCTCGACCAGGCGATATCAGATCTCGGCAGCCCGCCGCTGCCGCCCTACATCGCCTCGAAGCGCACGCTGGATGACCAGGATCTGGCCGACTACCAGACCATGTTCGCGGCCAATGAGGGCGCCGTCGCAGCGCCGACAGCCGGCCTGCATTTCACGCCGGCGCTGGAGCAGGCGTTACGCGCGCGCGGCGTCGGCCTCAACCGCGTCACGCTGCATGTCGGCGCCGGAACGTTCCTGCCGGTGAAGGTCGACGACACCGAAGGCCATAAGATGCACGCCGAATGGGGTACGATCTCGGCCGAGACGGCGGATGTGCTGAACACAACGCGAAAGAACGGCGGCCGCATCGTCGCGGTCGGCACCACGTCGCTGCGGTTACTGGAGAGTGCGGCTGACGAGGATGGCACGATCCAGCCATTCGCAGCCGACACGGCGATATTCATTACCCCCGGCTATCGCTTCCGTGCCGTCGATATCTTGCTGACCAATTTTCACCTGCCGCGCTCGACGCTGTTCATGCTGGTGTCGGCGTTTTCAGGGATCGAGACGATGAAGGCCGCCTACGCGCATGCGATCGCGGAGGGGTATCGCTTCTATTCGTATGGCGATGCGTGCCTGCTGTTTCGGGGCACAAGCAATTAGCCGCACGTTGTAGGGTGGGCAAAGCGAAGCGTGCCCACCGTCTTTCTTGACTGCGCGAGAGAAGAGGTGGGCACGGCGCTTGCGCGCCTCTGCCCACCCTACGCATCTACAACTCTTCCGCTACGCAATCACGCGCTGCGGCAGCAGCTCCGCGATCTGCACTGCGTTGAGTGCTGCACCCTTGAGCAGCTGATCCGCGGCCACGAACATCGAGATCGAATGCCCGCTCGGGTCGCTCAGATCCTTGCGGATGCGGCCGACGAGAACGTCGTCCTGGCCGGAAGCGTCAATCGGCATCGGGAAGTAGTTCTTGGCGCGGTCGTCGACGACCTTCACGCCGGGCGCCTGGGCCATGATCGCGCGGACCTGGTCCTCGGTGATCGGCTTCTCGCATTCGAAGGTGATGGCCTCGCAATGGGCGCGCAGCACCGGCACGCGGACGCAGGTGACGCCGATGGCGATCTTCTCGTCTTCGAAGATCTTGCGGGTCTCCTTGATGACCTTGGTCTCCTCGTCGTTGTAACCGGTCTCGGGATCAACGGCGGTGTTGTGGTTGAAGAGATTGAAGGCGTAGGGGTGCGGCATCACCTTGGGCGTGTAAACCTGCCCGTTGAGGTTTGCGCGGGTCGACTCGACGAGCTCCTCCATCGCGGCAGCACCAGCGCCGCTGGCGGCCTGATAGGTCGAAATGATCACACGCTTGATGCGGTTCTTCTGGTGGATCGGCCATAGCGGCACCAGCGCAGTGATTGCCGCGCAGTTCGGGTTGGCGATGATGCCCTTGTGGTCGCGGATGCGGCTCGCGTTGATCTCGGGGATCACCAGCGGCACGTTCGGGTCCATGCGGAAGGCGGAGGAGTTGTCGACCACGACCGCGCCGGACTTCACCGCGATCGGCGCGTACTTCTTCGAGATGCTGCCGCCGGCGGAGAACAGCGCGATGTCGACGCCGTCGAAGGAACGCTCGCCGAGTTCTTCGATCACGACCGGCTGGCCGCGGAACGACACCGTCTTGCCGGCGGAGCGGGCGCTTGCCAGCGCCTTCAGCTTGCCGACGCGGAAACCACGCTTGTCCATGGTGGCGATGAATTCGGCGCCCACCGCACCGGTGACGCCGACAATCGCGACGACGGGATCGTTACTCACATTCTCCTCCATTGAGCTTTAGACAACAAAAAAGCCCCGGACCATCACGGTGCGGGGCTGCGGTAGAGCTGATGCGTTAAGTCTGTGACTACGCGCGCACGCCTCCCCGGGCCCCGAAGGCCGTGGTGGTTTTCGTCGTGCGTTTCGTCGCGGTCATCATGGCGGCGACTTATGCGGGAGAGTCTTGGCGTCGTCAACGGCTTTTCAGCCCGATCCGGGGCTGTAATGGAGCAGGCGCCTCGTATTACCGCCGGCTCGCGGCGCCGGGCGGCTCGAGAATGACCTCCTTGAGATCGGTGCCGCTCATGACGACGATCGCGAAGTTCAGTCGGCCGCCCTCGCGGACCATGCCGCCGCTGATCGCCTTGCCGGAGGCCGCGTGCTCGGCCACGCGCACAGCGTCGGCCAGGCGGTGCTGGATGGTCTTGAGGGTGGCAAGGTTGCTGCGGTCATCTGCATCGAACTCGTCGAGCGGTGAGGCCGCGCCGCCGCCGACGATCTTGCCGGTTGTGGCGTCGATCGCGTGTTGCCAGACACGGTCGTTGTGCAAGGTTTTTACCCGGTAGACCGGCGAGGCGGCGGCCCCGTCGAAACTGACGTCCGCCGTCGTCGAACCCGCATGCTGCGCCTCGGCGATCGCCATCGCCTGCCTCAGCGAGATCGCGGAGTCGCGGAACAGCGCGAGCTCGCGGTCGACCGTCCGCTGGTCCAGGGCGGCGCCGTCGTCGGCCTCGCTCCGGAGCGCGGCTCTCGCGTCTGCCGTCGCCGCCACCGCATAAACCGGCGCAGGGAGCAGGGCCGCCCACAGAGTGAGCACGAGCAGTGATTTCCAGCGTTTCGGAGCGCGCATCGGTGCCGTCATCGTCTTCACCCGTGCGGAGGTGCAGGAAAGGGCGCGGCCGACCGGGGGCAACTGGCCGGCCGCGGAACGCCGCAACAGCGTAGGATGTTGCAGCGATCAAAGTCTTAAGAACGGTGCGGGCCTGCCAGGGGCTGGGAAGGCATCAGCCCGTACCTTGCTTATAAACAAAACCATACCGTATCGTTTTATTACGAGCAAGGTGCAATTCGTCATCGGGCGGAGATAACCGGTCACGAATCTGTCAGCGGGACGGGCGGCGCCGAACAGCACCTTTGGTCGCGGCCTGGACGCGGCCCGGGGGGCCGAGCGCACCGGCCAAAAACAGCCGGATCGCCGAGCGCATGCGCTTTTCGGCCGTCTTCATCTCAAGCGGTGTCCCGAACGTCGCCATCCGGTGGGTATGGCCGACCACGACGTCGAGAAAGACCTCGGCCGCGATACCGGTATCCTCGAGGTCCATCGCGCCCTGCGCGACCAGATGATCGAAGAACCGCGCCGTCGTGGCGACGGCCTTCATCCAGCCTTCCTCCTTGCCGAGCTTGGCGATGTCGGGGAAGTTGATGGCCTGTGACGTCATCATGCGGCTGAAGGCGACGGCGTCGGGGCCGCAGGTGAACATCAGCATCTCGCGCCCGACCTCGACCAGGCGCTGCTCGACCGAAATGTCCGAGGGGCGCGTGAGTTGCACCTCGGCGGCCTCGGCGAGCGGCGCCAGCCAGCGCGCGATCTCGCGCCTCAGAACCTCGGCAAACAAACCGCGCTTGTCGCCATAGCGCGCGTACACGGTGGGCTTGCTGACCCGGGCCGCCTCCGCCACGGCATCGAGCGAAGTCGCGTCATAGCCGCGATCGAGGAACAGGCGTGTCGCGACCTCGATCAGCCGCTGGTCGCGCTCGATGGCCGCGCTCTTGGTCGGCCGGCCGCCACGCGATTTCGGGACCTCCCGTTTCGCCGCTCTCGTCTTGATCGCAGTCAATCCCATGCCCAATGATTCCTGCGCGGTCGTGATCGTCGTCATCGCTCTATAACGCGCAGCAAGAGGGGCGTCACCGCGAATCTGGCCGAATCGGCCACATCATCAACTGTCTCGGCAACGCGCCGTTCCGCCGCGGCTCCTGCGGCCTTAGGGAAGCGTCGAGCTCCAGGCGCGGCCGGCCGCGGCCTTCTCGTACCCATACTGATAGAGCGCGCGCATATAGGCCGTGTCGAATCCTTGCGAGGGCGGCGGCGGATAATCGCGCTCGATATAGGACAGGTGAAAGCCGAGGTGATTGCGGCGCGCGAAATCGTAGGTCGAGAAGATCACCGAGCGTGTCTGTGACTGGGTGATCGAGGACAGGCTGCGCGAGGCGACCTCGATTGTGCCATTGGGTACGAGCTCGAAAGTGCGTTCGATCTTCTTGTTGACGAGAATGTAGATGTTCACCCGGCTGTTGCCGGGCAGGCGCCCGTGGAACAGTAGGTCTTCGGGAAGCGTCAGGACCGGCGCCGTGACGCCGCCATCGACATGCATCTCCTGAAAGCGCCGGCCCTGGCCTTCGGCTTCGATCAGGATCGGCGGAAACACCAGCGGAATGCTGGCGGAGGCCGCCATCACGTCGCGAAACAGCTTGAGCGCCTCGGGCGTACCGAGTGCGGCGATCCTGCCCATGTCCCAGACGGCGGTGCGCTGGGTGTCGAGATCGGTGGTCACGACGAGCAGCTTGCGGCCCTTGGCATGCTCGCGCGCGACCTGCGCCAAAATTTCCGGCCCGACATAGCGGGCAACCAGCTCGCGCAGCCGCGTGTTGCCGAACAGGCCCGAGCCGAACAGCACGCGCATGATGCTGGGATCGCTCAGCAGGCTCTCCGCGATGCCGCTGGTGTAGAGCTCCCTGAGCGTGTCGTCATATTGCGGCCCGAGGAACGCGAACGGTGCAATGAGCCCGCCGGTGCTGACGCCCGAGACGACCGAGAAGGCGGGGCGCCTGCCGGCCGCGGTCCAGCCGTTCAGCACGCCGACGCCATAGGCGCCGTCGGCGCCGCCGCCGGACAGCGCCAGGTACGTCGTGGCCGCCGCGGCGTCGTCCTTGCCTGAGCGGAATTTGTCGATGGGCTCGTCGGTGTAGCGGCGCAGGCCGTCGATATCGAGAACGCGCGAGCTGCTCGCATCGGCCGCCGAGTAGGGCGTCCGCGGCAGGGTCGTGCACCCGGCCAGCGCCAGGCCGCAGAGCAGGGTGGCCAAGCGCAGCAGGCGCATGCCCGTTCTGCAGATCCCGTCATCGAACAGGATCGATCCGGTCAAAAATGAAGGGGAAGGCATTCGCCGTAAGTCACCCACACGCACGCGGCCGCCGGCATATCGCCTGCGGCATTCCCATCCTGCCCCTTGTTAAAACTATACGGTATCGTTTTATTTAACAAGCGGAAGGCCGGCTGGGCGGCTCAATTGTGTCGGGCCGGGGACATGGACCAGATCCAGGCTTGCACAGGTGGTTGATCCGCACCCGCCGGCACGCAATAAGCAGCGCCATGAATCTTCCCAATCGCGGTCTTCCCAATCATTTCGAGCTGCTCGCAACCGATGGCGCTGCGCGCGCCGGCCGCCTGACCACGCCCCATGGCGTGGTGCGCACGCCCGCCTTCATGCCAGTCGGCACCGCGGGCGCCATGAAGGGCATGCATTGGCGCGAGGTACGCGAGGCCGGCGCCGACATCGTCCTCGGCAACACCTACCATTTGATGCTGCGGCCGGGCGCGGAACGCATCGCGGCGCTTGGCGGTTTGCAGAAGTTCACGGGGTGGAACGGCCCGATGCTGACGGATTCCGGCGGCTTCCAGGTGATGTCGCTGTCGGATTTGCGCAAGGTCAGCGAGAACGCGGTCACCTTCCGTTCGCATATCGACGGCGCCAAGGTCGAGTTGTCGCCTGAGCGGTCGATCGAGGTGCAGCGCTACCTCGGCTCCGACATCGCCATGCAGATGGACGAATGCGTGCGGCTGCCGGCCGAGCGCGACGACATCGAGCGCGCGATGCGGTTGTCGTTGCGCTGGGCGGAGCGGAGCAAGCGCGCATTCGAGAGCGCGCCTGAA
The DNA here is from genome assembly GCF_059803475.1 of Bradyrhizobium sp. UFLA05-89. Classification (NCBI taxonomy): domain Bacteria; kingdom Pseudomonadati; phylum Pseudomonadota; class Alphaproteobacteria; order Hyphomicrobiales; family Nitrobacteraceae; genus Bradyrhizobium; species Bradyrhizobium sp. UFLA05-89. The sequence goes on from NZ_JBANBA010000070.1 coordinate 28,645, forward strand.
GGCTACATGCTGTTCGGCATCGTGCAGGGCGGCGACGTTCCGTCGCTGCGGCATGCGAGCGCGGAAGGACTGGTCGAGATCGGCTTTCACGGCTACGCGATCGGCGGGCTCGCGGTCGGCGAGCCGCAGGAGGTGATGCTGGCGATGATCGACGAGACCGCCCCGGCGCTACCGTCCGACCGGCCGCGCTATCTGATGGGCGTCGGCACGCCAGATGATCTTCTCGAAGCCGTGAAACGCGGCATCGACATGTTCGATTGCGTGATGCCGACGCGCAATGGCCGCCACGGGGTCGCATTCACGCGCTTCGGCCAGGTCAACCTGCGCAACGCGCGCCACGCCGACGATCCGCGGCCGCTCGATGAGGAAAGCGCATGGCCGTCGGCGCGCAACTACGCGCGCGCCTACCTTCACCATCTCGTCAAGTCTGGCGAGACGCTCGGCGCCATGCTGCTGTCAGATATCAATATCGCCTATTACCAGTCCCTGATGCAGGGCATCAGGGACGCGATCCAACACGGCAAGTTCGAAGAATTCTATCAGCGTAGGCGGGAAGACTGGGCGAGGGGCGACATCGCACCACGCTAGGCGTCAATTGCAAGTGAACCGCTTGACCGAATGTTTGGTCACAAAGCCATAGCCGCAGGTATCACAGGTCCAGAGATAGCTGATCAGTTGGTCCGAGACATAGGCCGAAGCTTCGGCGGCGACCATGGAGTCGGCGCAGACCGGACAGGTGGGCAACTCGCTGCAACGTGGATCGCGGTTACGTGCGACGGTCGACAGGACTTCAGCTACTGCTGACATCGTGGGACCTCCCTGCTGTTAAACGTAAGTCTAACATAAGCAGAGTTCGTTGACGAGGTCGCAACACAAATACGTTGGTTTTCTGATATTTAATCTTTGAGCGATTTTGCGATGCAGCGAATTGGCAATGCCTCTCATTGTTGCTTGCGTGTCGTCACACGCTGCCTCTAACTGAACAAGATCGCTGACAAAGCGAACATTGTTGTCATAGGGAGTTCATCATGGACGCTTCGTCCACCACGGGTGCAGTGCACTCAGCCGGCCGCGGCCGGGTTTATGACTCGATCGTGGACGCCTTCGGCGACACGCCGATCGTGCGGCTGCGCAGGTTGCCGGGTCTGCAAGGGGTGAATGCGACCATTCTCGCGAAACTTGAATATTTCAATCCGGCCGCGAGCGTGAAGGACCGCATCGGCGCGGCCATGATCATTGCAATGGAGAAGGCGGGCATCATCAAGCCCGATACGGTGCTGATCGAGCCGACCTCCGGCAATACCGGCATCGCGCTCGCCTTTGTCGCCGCCTCGCGCGGCTATCGTCTGAAGCTCGTGATGCCGGAATCCATGTCGATCGAGCGGCGCAAGATGCTGGCCTTCCTCGGCGCCGAAATCGTGCTGACGCCGGCGGCGCAGGGCATGAAGGGCGCGATCGCAACCGCCGAGGAGCTGCTCAAGACGACGCCGAATTCGGTGATGCCGCAGCAGTTCAAGAACCTCGCCAATCCCGAGGTGCACCGCCGCACCACCGCCGAGGAGATCTGGAACGATACCGGCGGCAATATCGACTTCTTCGTCGCCGGTGTCGGCACCGGCGGCACCATCACGGGTGTCGGCCAGGTGCTCAAGCCCCGCAAGCCGTCGTTGCGGGTCGTGGCGGTCGAGCCGGAGGAGAGCCCGGTGCTGTCAGGCGGTCAGCACACCCCGCACAAGATCCAGGGCATCGGCGCCGGCTTCATTCCCGACATTCTCGATCGCTCGGTGATCGACGAGATCGTGAAGGTCAACTCGACGACCGCGATCGAAACCTCGCGTGCACTGGCGCGGCATGAGGGCATCCCGGGCGGCATTTCCGCGGGCGCAGCGATCGCCGCCGCGCTCCAGATCGGCAAGCGGCCGGAAGCTGCGGGAAAAACCATCCTGGCAGTGGTGCCGTCGTTCTCCGAGCGCTATCTTTCGACTGCTCTGTTTGAGGGAATCTAGGCATGGCGGATCAACCGAGGCGGCCGCGGACCCTGGGCGATGCCAGGACGGAGGCCGAAGCCGCGTTCAAGAAGGTGACCGCCAAGGTCGCCGAGGCCCCGCCGAAGAAGAACGTGGCGCCCGGCATCAAGGAGCAGGTCACCTTGCGGATCGATCAGGACGTGCTGGAGTTCTTTCAGTCCAGCGGCCCGGGTTGGCAAGACCGGATCAACGATGCGCTGCGCAAGGCTGCGGGGAAGTAGGGCTCCAATCCCTCATGGTGAGGAGGCGCGCAAGCGCCGTCTCCGGACGATGCTTCGCATCGCTCGGAGAACCATGAGGGCCCCCGTAGAGGCTGCTCGGCCTTCGAGACGCTTGCTAAGCAAGCTCCTTCTCGAAATGCCTGTCACTGAAATTATCGTGTCTCACTTCAGGGGGCAGTCCAGGAGCTAGGGATACCCCCGCATGCCATCAGCTTCTCATTCGTTGACCTTCGGGATCAGAGACTGCACCCATGACAGCCTCAGCCAGCCCAGAGGCAAACAACCAGATGCCTCTAGTGAAGTCGACGGGTCCACCCCTGCCTCGAAGCAACAGGCCAGCTAGACGCCGTTTTGCAAAGACGTGCCCTAGGGAGGATGCTCTTTCAAAAAACTCGCGGGCCAAAGTTGGCTGCGGAGTTACCCCGGTGCCATCCGCAAACATCATGCCAAGCCGGTATAACGACGGCAGGTAGTTCCAAGACGCTCCAAGGCGGAACATCTCTTCCGCGCGTTGGTACTCTTTCAAATCCAAGCACAGCAATCCGAGTTGATGTGGAGCTACGCGCGATCCCTCGCTCGTCGCGCGATTGAGCCAACTCTTGGCACGTTCAACATCAGGCGGGGCGCCTAACCCTTTTCGATAAACATCGCCCAGATATACCATGCTCATCAATGATCCTCTGCCCGCCAACTCTTCCAGCATGGGCAACGCCCTTTCGGGGTGCGCTTTCAACAATTCGTGGGCCGCAGACAGCGCTGGCAAATCAGGCTCTTGCTGAAACTCATTGAAGTCGGACCCACTCATGGCAGGGAATCCAATTGACGATTAATCGAACGGCAAAGCTTTGTTGTCATTTTTTCGGATCTTTTGATCCCGTAATGACGTGTCGTCTTGGTGGCGTTATTTCGATCCGCGGCGGCGTCGAGCCGGTAACATAGCACATGACCGCCAGACAAATCGCTCTGACCTTCTCGCAGAACGTGGCCAATCCTAAATGATCCGTAAACTGAACGGGATTCCCAAGAACGTAGGCGTATAAGTTGGCGCCTTCCATAAATTGTCTTGGGTCTTCGGAGAGGAAGTGCACCTGCGCAAGGGCAAAACTGTCGATTCCGAAATTACGGTGACAGTGTACAAAACTATTCGCTATCGCCATCAGTCTGAGGCTTCGGTCCACGCTTGGCCGGTTTGAGAGGTCGCCCTGTCAATCGCTCGAGGCGGGCGATGAAGCGGTCGTTACCGAGCGGTCGGCCGATGCTCTCCGCTGCACGCAGTTGGGCGAACAAGTCGGTCTCCGGCGCGCTGTCGAGCAGATCGGCGAAGCGCGGGAAGCGGTCCCTGACCGGCGCCAGCATGGTTACCCCATCGTCCTTGCCGCGCAGATGCGCGCGCGTGCTCGCCCATCGCCAATCCTGCGCACGCTGCACCAGCCGGGCGCGCACGGGGTTGAGCGATACGTAGCGTAGCGCTGCTGCGAGATGGTCTTCGTCCATGGCAACCGCGCCGAACCGCCCTTGCCAGAAATGCCCCGTGCGTTTGCGCCGCGCCTGGATCGCGCCGGCATAGGACCGGTGCACGCGCGCGAGCGCGCGACGCAGCCCGTCGGGATCGGAGGGGACCAGGATGAGATGCACGTGGTTCGGCATCAGGCACCAGGCCCACACCTCGACGCCGGCGTTCCGGCAATTCGCCGCGAGCAGGTCGCGATAGAGCGCATAGTCAGCGTCGCCAAAGAACGTTCGCGCCCGGCCGTTGCCGCGCTGTGTGACGTGATGCGGATGACCGGGAATGACGACACGGGCGAGACGGGCCATGCCCCAGCATGCCGGCCAGAGAGAGTGGTGTCAATTGAATGCACTGTCACCGTAATTCGTCCGTAATTCGTCATAGTCGTAGGTTGCCGTCCATCCCTCCGAGTCCGTGTAGGTTTTGACCCGGTCATAAGCATCGTAAGTGAAGCTGGCCGCGGTGGCGTTGTTGGCATTGACGATCGCGGTGAGATCGCCGCTGGTGTTGTACTGATAGCTCGTGGTCTGGCCGCGGGGATTGGTCACCGACGTTACCTGGCCAGCCGCGTTGTAGCCGCCTCAAGTAAGGGTACGCTCATTGCTCTCGTTGCGCCAAGCGGCGGCCGCCACGGCCAAAGCGGCGCGCAACGCAGGAATAGCCGTAGTAAGACGACGTCGAAGGCCCAACTTGCTAATCTTCCATACAAAATATTGCGAAGGCAGATGGCCCATCTGAGCCGCCCTCCCGAAATATTCAACCGCGCTCGCTAGACCTGCTTGTCCCCCCACCCGGTTTAGTGAGTACACCCCCATCAGGTAAAGGGATGGTCCAAATCCGGCACTACAATCTGCTCGAATTTCTTCGATGAAAGAAGCATCGCCTTCGGCGTATTTCATTTTCGCGATGTTGAACCGTGCTAGTTCTGGATTCGTCCTCTCCCATTGCCTGAGCTGCGCGATGGCGGCGACAGCGTCCTTCGGAACGAACTCTCCCCTGAAGTATTCCCAAGCCAATCGATAAAGAGCATCCGCATCACCACCGGCTGCCAGTTGACGGTATTCTTCAACTTTGGTCTTGCCATCCGATCATCCTTACGATTGTCCCTCACATGAGTTGCAAATGTAAATCAATGCAACGCAGGATTTCGTGCTTGATTCAAACGCGTCTCAAAACTGTCATGCCGTCTCGCGCCGCTGTTTTGCCCGACGTGTCAAACGGCCCGCGGTATGTGCAAGCCAATGATCCGCGACCATCGGCTACTTTGCACGGGGTTGTTTTCGATGTTTTTGTCGAACCGTCCAGTCGGGCTGTGCGGCAGAACCGCTCCGTGAAGAGAGCGCGCATCATGACGGTTGAGAAAGAACAAAGCCCGGCGCGAGCCGGGCTTTTTGTGTCGCTGCTTTGGAGCTACGGACTGGCGTCTCACCGCCGCAACATGCCGCCCATCATGCCGCCCATGACACCGCCGATGAAGGCTGCGCCGGCGGCATCGCCGCCGCCGCTGCGCTGGGCGGGCGCAGGCGCGCTGGCGGTGTTGCTGGGGGCGCGACGGGGAGGCTGCTGGCTGCTCCCGTTACTCGCGGTCGGCGCGGTCGTGGCGACGATCTCGGAGAGCAGCGCCTTGTGCTGGAGCTTGTTGAAGTAGCCAGAGGCCGGATAGCCGCGGGCGGCCTGCCAGCGCTTGATCACGCCGCGGGTCTCGTCGCTGAACGCGCCGGTCTGCTTGGTGTCGAAGCCGAGGCCGGTGAGGCGGCGCTGCACGTCGCGGCGCTGGTTCTTGTCCAGGCCGATCTGGTCTTCGGTGAGCTGGCTCGCTTCTTCGGTGAAGGTTGCGGGATCGATGCCGGCGTTCAGGGTCCGGGTCGCGGTCGACGGGCCGTTCTGGATCGCGGCGATGCGTGCCAGCGCCAGGGCCTTGAACTGGCCGTTCGGATAGGCGGAGAGATAGGCGTTGAGCTCTTCCGGCTTGTTGGATTCCTTCACCGAGCGCCAGTACTCGAGCTCGACATTGGCCGCGTCCGCGTTGCCGCCTGCAGCGGTTGGGGCCGCCCCCGTCGCGGTCGGCGCGGCGTTGGCCACCTGCTGGCCCTGCTGCGACGGATTGAGATAGACGGCGCCGATCAGGTTGGTGTGGCCCCAGGGAAGCTGACCCTTGTGAGTCTCCTCGTTGACCTGGGCGCGCACCGACGTCATCGCCTGCTGGATCTCGATGCCGGGCTTGGTGATGTTGTCGATCAGCGCGCGTGTGAACGGGCTGTTGTTGCCCTCCTGGCCGTCGAGCGCCGTTTGCCCCGGACCGGTCGCGAACGCGATCAAGGTGCCTTCACCAGACTTCATCTCGGCAAGGCCGCTCTGCACGTTCACGCTGCGGGTGGCGGAGTTCGACTTGATTTTGGCGGCAAAGGGATTGTCGCGGCAGGCGTCGAGGAACACCAGCTTCACCTTGGCATCGCCCATGGTCTGGTCGAGGGTCAGGTCGATGTTGATGGCGGCGCCTAACTTGACGTCCATCTCCGACTTGATGTCGGCATCGACCGGCAGGAGGTAGTTGGTGCCGCCGACGGCAATGCCGTGGCCGGCATAATAGAACACCGCGATGTCGGAGCCCTGCGCCTTGCGGCCGAAGTCCAGCAGCTTTTCCGTCATCTGGTCGCGGCTGAGATTGGACCCTTCGATCACCTCGAAGCCGACATTGCGCAGCGTCGCCGCCATCGCCTTGGCGTCGATCGGCGGGTTCGGCAATTGTGCGACGTTCTTGTAGGCGCCGTTGCCGACCACGAAGGCGACACGACGATCGGCCTTCGCGGCGCTGACCGACAACGCCATGCAGATCAGCGAAACGAGGATGGTGAGGTAGCGCATGTGAAATCCCCAACAGAATCGAATTCGAAGCAGCAAATGCGGGTGCAAACTTACACGAAAACGCCGCGCGTCAGCACCCACAGTGCCCAACCCTTGTCGACAACCAAGCAAGCCCCGAGAAGCCGCCCCTTCAGCGTGATCCAGATCACGCTTTGCCACCTGGATTGGTCGCGAGCCGTATCGAATTGGTTCACTGCGCGCGGGCGGGAACCTGTGTCGGCTTCAAATTCAGGAGATTGCCCAGCAGGATCAGCACGGCGCCGAACACCGTCCACGCGTCGAGCCGCTCTGAATACAACAGCCAGCCGGCCATCGCCGTCAGGGGGACCCGCAGGAAATCCATCGGCACGACGATCGTGGCGTCGGCGTAGCGCATCGCGCTGGCGAGGCAGTAATGCGCGAATGTGCCACAGATGGCGACCACCATCACCCAGCCCCAGAGATAGGTCGGCGGCCAGGCCCAGACATAGAGGGCCGGAAAGAAGCCTGCGACCGCCTGCACGACGATCATCCAGAACAGGATCGCCAGCGCGCTCTCGGTGCGCGCCAGCGACTTCACCAGCACCATCGACACGCCAAAACCCATGGCGGCGCCGAGCGCGATCAACTGACCGGGATTGATCTCGCCCGCGGCGGGCCGAACGATGATGATCACACCGACGAGGCCAAGCACGATTGCGGCAATCTTCCACGGCGTCATGCGCTCGGACAGAAAGCTTGCAGCCAGGATCGCGGTCCAGATCGGCATGGTGAACTCGATCGCCACCACCTGACCGATCGGGATCAGCGTCAGCGCGAAGAACCAGCCGAGCTGCGAGACGTAGTGGATCAGGTTGCGCACGATGTGCTGGGGCAGGCGAACAGTCTTGAGCGTCGCAAAGCCGCCAGCGCGATAGACGAACGGATAGAGCAGGACGAAACCGATCAGCGAGCGCACCTCCATCAGTTGGAAGACGTTCATCTGCCGCGCGGCTTCGCGGCCGGCCACCGCCATGACCAGCGTCAGTGACAGCCAGCCGGCCATCCAAAGCGCGGCCATCGGTTTGGACGGGGTGATGCTCATCGGCGCAGGAGAGGGGACGTGAGAGGGCAGGCCGGTATCGGCGACCAGGCGCGAGTTTGCAACGGCCAAATCTGTCGATGCAACGATGCACGGCTGCGCGGGAAGGGCGCCATGCCCTGATGTCATTCCGGCGCGGCGCGGAGACGGAGGTCGCGCGCCGAGGCATAAAAAACGATCCGGCGGGGTGGCCGGATCGCGTGTCGATAACGGATTGAAGCTAGCGCGACAGCGCGATGTTCGCACCGCGGAACTGGCTGTCCGCCCGCATCGTGACCGTCTGCTTGGTGCCGCTCGTGTGCAGGGCGATGCTGGCGTTGAAGCCGGCGGTCTCGGCGACGACCTCGAAGTTTGCGCCGCCGCCGCGGCCCTTGATCACGCCGCTGATGTTGCGGCTGGCCTCGCTCCAGCTGCCGGTGATGGCATTGCCTTCCGCGCGGACACTGGCGGAGAGGTTGAACTTGTAGGCGTCGCTGGCGCAGGTCAGCGACATTTCCATCGCAGGACCTGCGGGCGCGTACTTGGCGCGGCAACGGATGCGTTCGGTCGATCCGTCGTCGAGCATGACGGTGCCGCCACCACTCCAACTGCCGGCAAGGGCAGCGAACGGGCCGGACTGCGCCTTGCTTTCCGAATTTGCGACTGAGGCCGCAAACAAAACGGCGGCCGCAACGAGCAGCCGCCGGTTCATAACCCGAGCCTCGGTTGGCTTATTGGCGCGATGCTTCCCACCGCCCGCTGCACGGTATGCCTGCTGATGCTCCATTCCACTTTCCCGATCCGGCGTTGCCGCTGAGTTGACCGTTGGCATATGCACCATTGATCGAAACTTTCACAAGACCTTCGCGGCCGATGGTGCCGGAAACGTTAGCTCCGGGCGCCGTGATCCGGCCCTCGGAAACCGTCAGCATGGAGCTTGCGGTCGCTTCGCAGGAGCCGCTCTTGGTCACGATGGTGACCTGCCAGTTGCCGTCGTAGGGATTTTGGGCGAACGCGGGCGCCGCGAGCGAACCGGTGGCAATCGCGGCGGTAAAAATCAACGCAATGCGATCAAAACGCATGAATTTCTGTCCTGCCTATGTCTGTGATGCTGACGCTTATTCGGGGAAAATGTGACAGAAATTTGCTGCATCGCCAAAGTGAAAATTGTTCCTGTGGAAACAATGGTTTATTTGAGCGTTCGTGACCCGTTTTGGGCACGGAATCGGCCAGATTCGGGACGTTAAGGATGAATCCCACGGCAGCGCCTACGACAGGCTCGGCGCGGCGGTCGCGAACTGCTCGTCTTGCGGCTTTGCCGGCAGCGCCTTGTGGACCTTGATGTAGTCGATGACTTCCGCAAGCAGCTTCAGGCCGAGAGGGGCCAGCGCCCGCTCCCAAAGATCGCGCGCCGTCTCGCCCTTCTTGACGAAACACCAGTCCTGGGCGGCGACGGCGCCGGCGTCCATGCGATCGGCGAGGTGGTAGATCGTGCCGCCGGCGATCGGGTCCCCCTCCTTGATGGTCCACTCCACGGCCGCCTTGCCGCGGTGACGCGGCAGCAGTGACGGGTGGTAGCCGATGCCGCCAAGCCTCGAGGCCGCAAGCGCCTCCCTGGAGACGCGGGCATGGCTGTGTGCGGTGATGATCAGGTCGGTGTTTGGCGCGATCTCGGCGGCGGTCACCAGCTTTGGGTTGGCCTGGACCACCACCTCGATGCCGGCCGAGCGGGCGGTCGTCGCGAGGCGGTCCTCGCCATCGGCGACCACGACCCGCGCGATGTCCACGCTGTGCTCCCGGAGCATGTTCAGGGTGATCACGCCGAAATGGCGGGAGCCGATCAAGGTGATGCGCATGGGGTCTCGGTTCCGTCTCGGGAGCTTTCGTCACCCCCGGATAACACGCCATAAGGCCCTGTCACCCCCCGCGCGCCCTTTGCGCCGGTTATCAACAATGCGCGGGACGCAAGTCTGTCGAACCGGCCGTCCATTCGAAGCGTCCAACGGGCGCGCAACGCGAAGGGGATCGCCGTGTCGAAATGGCCGAGATTGATGCTGATGAGCGGAGTTGCGTCGGCCGTGCTCATCCATGAAATCACCAGCTCGACCGAAGCGCCGAGCCATGCGCTGGCCGTGCTGCAATATGTGCTGCTGGCTGGCGGCCTGATAGGGCTGGTCGGTTCGTCCCTGATGCACGCTCAGGAAAAGTGACAACCGGCGCGCTTCGGTCGTGCTCGCATCCGAGGTCGTCTAACCCCAATATCTCCGCCATTGCGCCGCCCGCTGCGCGCGTGCTTCGATGCGCAAGGCCGTCGGCCTTCTCGGAGCTGCCGAATGCGAAATGCATGCATCATCGTCACCATCGTTGGCGCTGCCGCGCTCGCGCCACCTGTACGTGCGGGCGAGCTTTGGCCGGCAATTCCACCGGAGATCGGCGTGGCGCCGCGCGTCGGACCGGCGTGGGACGAATATCGCTGCAATCTCGGGCCGGTCTACAATTTCTATCACGGCGCCTATTACGGCGAGGAGCCGCCGGCACTCCGGCATGGCTACGCGTACCGGCCCTATTATCGGTATTCCGCCTATCGCAAGCTGCCGCGGACCTATTTCTGCGTCGAGGTGGAATGATCCGGGGATTCCAGGTTCCTGTGTACGATTTCGGGCAGAACGAGCCGGCAGCCTGCTCTTAGGATGGCCTTGCCCGGGGCTGGCAGACATTTCATCCCGAATCCGTTTTCGAACCCGGCTGGCCGCTGGTGATATTGCCAGCGGCCTTTTCATGTCCGCGCATCGCGCAAACGCGCGCCGGATGAGCAAGGTAGTAACGGGTTCTCTACCGGCCTGGCGTATCGACGAATCTGTTGCGGATTTGTATTGCGAAGCGGGACACAAACGTTGGCCCGCTGGTGTGCATATCCGGTGCGGCCTATTTCTTCCTGGAATCACCGGATGCCGAGCGCGATTGAGCAGATCGTCGACACCTATGTCAGGCTGAAGAATCGCCGTGGCCTCGACGCACTGATGATGCACCGCCAGCGGCTGGCAATCGATCTCAAGAGCCGCTCCGGCTATGATTTCAGCCTGCCCATCGGTCAGGTCGACGAGGAGATTGCAATCATTGAGGCCGGCCTGAGCCGGCTGAAAACGTCTAACCCCGCCGTGGCCTAAGGCGCAGAGGCCTAGTCGGCCTTGCCGCCATCGATGACCGTGAACAGCGGCCGCGCCTTGGTCGGCTCGACCAGGAGCTCCTCGACCATCGCGCTCGCAGCCTCGACGTATTTCCTTGTCGGCTTGTCCAGTGGCCGCAGCGCCTCATCGTCGAGCGCGACCTTCGCAGCTTCGACCAGCTTGCGCATGCGCGCCGCGTGATCGTCGCCAGCGGTCAGTGTTGCCCGCGCCAGCGAGCGCAGCACGAACAGCTCGCCCTCGAGCCTGAGCAGACGGTCGTTGAGCTTGGCAAGGACGGCGTTGAGATCCGGCATGGCGGCCTACGGCGGAGGGGCAAAGGCACCCGATCTAACCGCTCAGGGGTGAACGGACTGCAAACGGCGCTGCTCGGAATTGGCGCACCCCTCACAAGCCGGGCGGCATCCGGATCAAGAGGCTGACTGCGACGACCAGCAGGCAGAAGCTGCTCGACAGGACGAACAGGAAGAAGTCGTCCATCGAGAATTCGCTGTGGCGCTCGCGTCGGTCGGGATCATTCGACATCCACTGGTCCCTTGCAAAGCTTCTGAGATCCGCCCACCGTCTCAACGGTCCGCCTGGGGATTTCGTTCCGTGGGAACAGGTCCGCAACGCGGCAGGGTGACCTTCAGGGCCCGTCGCTGCGGTCGTGGTCGCCGTAATCCTGGCCGCCGTCCTCGAGTAGATTGAGCGCGGTATCGACCTGCTCAATGAGGCGTTCGATTTGATCGCGCTCATGCGGGCCGGGGTCGCCCTTGAGCCGTTCCAGCAGCTCCTGCTTGCGCGCGAGTAGGTTTGCCATGGTGCTCATTGCAACCTGACAAGCCGCTCGACCGCGCATGGTTCCCCATCACCCCTCGCAGGCATCCATCGCAGGGAAGACCAGAGAGTATGCCGGGCGGACCGGTGTTGCCGAATTTCGCTGATCAATATCTTGACCTGGGACCGGTGTTGAAGCGTCAATTCACGCCGAGCGTGAAGGTTTGCACATTCGGGCGGAGCTCGACCGGGAACATCGGGAGGTTCGTGCAACCGGTGTCCGCGCCTATCAGCGCACGCCTGCCCACCGCCGGCCGAACACCGGTGGTTTCGCCTTGATGGCCGCCCAGCCGAAGTAATGATGATTGCCGGACCAGGTGTGGACCACCGCGTTGCAGACGCCGCACTTGAAACTGCCGGCGTGCCTGGCCTCGTGCTCTTCCCTCGTCGCGGTGTAGTTCATGCTGCAGCTCGGGCAGGAGAATTCTTCGATCGTCCAGACGGTATTGGCCATGGCACAGCAACATGTTTGAGGTGACGGTCTCCAGTGTAGGTTTCGCGCGCTTGCGCTCGCGTAAATCGATCGGCGCAAATCCGGTTAACGGCGGTTAGGCAAATCCGGCCGCCGAGTTGCGCCTAAGCGAAGCAACGCCCACAGGCGGGTCGTCTTGACGCCCGACCCGCGGCTGGCAATAAGGCGAGGGCCTGCCCCGCGCGCAAATCGCGGCGGCCGCCGGCACTGGGATATCGCTTAGATAGTCGCAAGGAAAGCTGCGCCCGTGAAGACCCTCCGCCAGTTCCTGACGGGAGAGGACATTGTCCAGCTTCTGATCCGGCTCGGCCTGCTCGCGCTCCTGATCATCTGGACGTTCGTCATTATCCGGCCTTTCGTGCCGATCCTGACCTGGAGCGCCGTGCTGGCGGTCGCGTTCTATCCAGCCTTCAGCTGGCTCGCCAAGCTGCTTGGCGGCCGTCCCAGGACGGCCGCAGCGATCCTCACCTTGATGACGCTTGGCATCGTCATCGGGCCGGCGACCTGGTTGGGGTTGAGTGCGGTCGAGGGGGCGAGGGAGCTCGCGCGCCAGCTCGGCACCGGCGACCTCGCACTCCAGTCGGCGCCGGAGCAGATCAAATCCTGGCCAATCATCGGCCCGCAGCTCTACGAGCTCTGGGAGCAGGCCTACAACAACATCCGCGCCGTGCTGCGCGAGGTGGCGCCGTATCTGCAGCCGCTGGCCGGACCGCTGCTGTCGCTCGCCGGCGATGCCAGCGTCGGGACGCTGCAGTTTCTCGTCTCGGTCTTCGTTGCCGGCTTCCTGTTTCCCCATGGTCCGCGGCTCGTCGCAGCCGGGCGCGGCTTCTTGTTTCGCATCGTACCCGAGCAGAGCGAGCATTTCCTGGAGCTCGCAGGCGCGACCATCCGCGCCGTGTCGCAAGGGGTGATCGGCGTTGCGATCGTTCAGGCGTTGCTCGCAGGCGTCGGCTTCAAGCTCGCGAGCGTGCCAAGCGCCGGCCTTCTCGCCTTCATCGTGCTGCTGCTGTCGATCGTGCAGATCGGCGCCTTCCTCGTTCTCCTGCCCGTGATCATCTGGATCTGGACCGCAAAGGACGTCACGACGGCGCTGCTGCTGACCGTGTTCCTCGTCCTCGTCGGCTTCATCGACACCATGTTGAAGCCGCTGGTGATGGGACGCGGGCTCAATACGCCGACCATCGTGATCTTCGTCGGCGTGATCGGCGGCACGCTCGCCCATGGCATCGTCGGCCTCTTCGTAGGGCCGATCGTGCTGTCGGTAGCGTGGGAATTGGCGATGGCGTGGATCCGGACCGATCGGACGGATCCTGCGGCTGAGGGCTGACGAAGCCAAAAAGGACCCGCCTCCGAGTCTGTGGGAAGAACGGAGGGAAACGTATCAAAAAACATCGCCCTACGGACTTTAAACCATGGTCCGGAGGCGGGGCCACAAATGGCTAAAGTATCCAGCGAGCGGCAGTCCGAAGGCCACAGCCCGCTACATCAGACCTAGGAGGAATGATGTGCGCGCAACGTAACATGGTGGCTCGAGTTCAGCCATCGGGAAAACGTGGTATGGCGCAGGAGGGGAGCGGGGAGTGCGTCGCAGCAACGTACCTCTGCTGGCGATCGGTTAGTCTTATCTCAACGACCACTCCGTCCCGCGATAGACGGAAGCCTCGTCGATGGATGCAGCCTATATCAGCCAGACGTACCCGAGGTCTTGTGCAGGCTGCTTTGCTGGAAGTGCTCAACGCCAGCCCCCCCCGATTTCAACCCAGGCATGTTTCGACTGCTCGAAAACCGATCTGGCCGGAGCCGGATAATCTGCGTCCGCGATCGTGCCGATGGCAACGCCGATGAACGCGGGAAGATTGCTGGATTTCCAATAGACCGTTGAGCCGCAGTCCGGGCAGAAATAGCTCTGGACCTTCCCGCCGCTTGCGGCAGCGCGCGTGAACTCCTTCGGTTCCCCTGAAACGGTGACGGACTCGGCGGGATAGAACGCACCCACACCGAACGGCGCGCCGGTTCGCCGCTGGCAATCGATGCAGTGACAGGCGACGATGAGTTGGGATGGTCCGGGAAGCGAGAGCGTCACGGCGCCGCAACCGCATCGGGCAGTGGTCATCGGGGTCTCCTATAACCTGTTGAGCTGCGGGGCCGAGCATCAAGTCTTGCCCCATGAGAACGCCGAGAGGGTCTGAAGCGAATGCCGGCCGGGGCGACGCGGCACATCCGACGCGCCGAAAGACCGCTGGCGGCCGAGAGCAAGAAGCGCCGGCGGCGATCGCACCGTAAACGCAATCATCAACCGCTGACGGCGCCCACCCGCCAGCTGAGGCGGTGAAAGACCTTGGCCTGCCGGTTCGAGCCTGACGGGCCTACGCTTCGACGATACGGAGTGGAGGCATCCGTTTTCAATGTCTCCGGTACGCCCGAGGCTGTGGCACACCCTGCTGCGGCACGGCCTGCTGCTGGAATAGAACGCGCCGGTTCTCTTTACATATCACGTTTGACCGGCCGGACGCGGAGGCCAAGCATTGCTCCCTCGTCTCATAAGAGCAGTCACCGGAATAGCCGAGCTCCCCACCATAGACGCACCAGGGATAATCGTATGAAACGGGGGAGGCGGAGCCCGCGACTGCAGCGGTTCCGGTTGCGAGCAAGGTGAATATGACTAGCATCGTGCGCATGATCATATTTCCTGTCGTGATACATGAGGTTAGGGTGCAGAGAGTCCGGCCGGCATCAACCGGTTGGACTGTCAACGCGGTGCAGGGATCTGCGGGATGATCAACGGCACCACGATCACCCGCACGCTATAGCTGCACCGGTAGTCCGCGCAATAGCCCTTCACGCCCCTCTCGCCGATTGTGATCTTGATCGGGCGGTGACCGGGCGGTGTACGGCTCTCGCAGCGGACAAAACGCATGCCGCCGTCAAAGCGCCGACGCACGCACCCTCGCAAGATTATCAATTCCCAGCACTTCGGGACGGCAGCGGGCTACTGTGCCTCGCGGGTGTGGAGAACCGATCCCGACTGAGGAGTGATAGCTTCCTGGAGCGGCCGAGCCGTTATCTCATCACGCGCAAGGCGAGTGCGCGCACTGTGTCCGTTCATCGCTTTCACTGCCTCGTTTTCATCGGCACAAAAAGCGATGCATCGTCGATCGGCAAACACGAGCCACTGACGAGAGCCAACTTCCCTGATGACGTACTCGGTCATTGTCGAGTCTCCAGCAGCGAGTTGATTTCATTTTATGCCAACAGCGTTGCTCATTCATTAATCGGGCTTCGGTTTGGCTGGTTGAGCGCAGGGCGCGAAAAAAACAGCAAGAGATGTACCGCTGGGTACGATCACTCCTGCCAAATCATCTTCGGGAAGACGCCAAGTACTGGATTTCCGGCATGGAAGTGGAGCCTGGCTCCAGCATCGTCATCGTGGGAAATACCTCGGAATGAGGAACGTGCCAAAAGCACGCGAGGGCTTCATCGCCGACTACAATCGAAGCTTTCTACGAAGCTTCGGAAGTTTGGTGATGGCGCCGCGCCAATTACTCGCCAACGTCGCGCAGAGCTTTTGACCGTCCGCTTCCGTTGGATCGTCGAAGGGCAGCCGCCGGCCCTTCTCATTCTTCAGCGCTAGGGATGCTTTCTTGTCCACAGTGTGAATTGCGACACAGCACATCATTGGGAATCGCCGTACGTTCGGGGTGCGCCTTCACGGCGTCTTACTCTCCTCTCCCTCAGCCTTGAGCCCGTCGCCAATGGCGGGCTTTCTTCAGTGCAAGTGTCCGACCGGGGGGAGCTTTGGCGACGCATTAGCGGGGGTGAGATACCAAAACCGGAGCGGGGCCACGTTGCGCTAACGACTAACGAAGAGGCGACCGGTTCTATTTGACACTATTGACGTCTTGTGGCCCAGGTCGGCAGCTAGCGACCGCTGGACACGCTCGGCTTGGTCTTTCGTCAGATTAACCGCTAGGGCCAGACTGGTCCCGACCAATGCCGGGCCTTTACGTTGTCGATCGTAGACCATCCAACCCTGAGAAGCCTGCCGCACCATAAATCTCGGCGCAGACGGTAGCTTATCGCTCATGTTCTCGCCCTTTTGTTCTTAATCTTGAGCACGCGTGCGTGCGCCACGGAGCAACAAAAAATCGGGCTGCCGGGCTCGAAATGCCACGGGTCCCGCAGCGATCTAATCTCCAACTGGGGACTGAAATCCCGGTTGATTTAATATGCAACGGTTATGCCACGGTCGTGTGACGGTCTCGGGAGTCAATAAGGCCCGCCGGTTCACGATGGCAGGCCTTGTTTCTGTTCTTTCAGCGAGGGCTCACAGGTCAGAAGCCGCAGGCTGCAGATTGGTTTGATGCGCCACCGGCGTTCGCTCGGCTCATCTTACGGCGACAAACTCACGTGGGCCTTACAGGGCGCGGAGCTTCGGTCCCACGTTTTCGGCGGGGCTTTTCTCGGCTAACCGTCCCGGCAAGAGATGCCGAAGTTATCGCAGGTGAGTGCGAAGGCTTTTTTCGCCTTGGCGTCCTCGAAGCAAAAGAGCGTGCCGATGTCGGCGCGATCTATGTGCCAGTCCACTTTATTTTCTTTGGCGATGCGAGAAGCTTCCCCGCGCAGCAGATCCAATTGTCTTCCTGCAGCAAAAACGATTAGGCAGTTATCTTTTGGCATTATTGCCGTCCTTCAATGTCAATTAGACGCAATAAACTGCCTCTGCTTGCCGAAATTCAATGTGAATTAAATCACAATGATTTGGGTTCCATTGATTGAGGAAAGGCCCGCCGAGGCAGGATGAAAACGGGCTTCACCCGCAACGATCCCCTGCGGCCCGGCGGATACAATGCGGCCACCGCCGTCTGTCCAAAAGTGGACATAACAAAATCCAGGGCCGGTCTAGGCTCGCACGGCTTGGTCCCGAATACGCCAAGCAACCTCCAACGGCCCCGGCATTTAGGGTTGTGCTGGGGCCGTTTCGTCCTACGGCGGAGGTTAAAAAATCTGGTTCGATCGGGTGCCTCATGATCAGAAAACTGATCGGCGCTTCGATAGTTTTCGGCAGCCTAATCATCGCCGCCGAAGCGCAGAACTGCAGGCAATATCCGCCAGGACCTTTCCGCTTTCAGTGCAAGGCGGGGAGACATCCAGACATTGTCGAGAAAAAGGAAATGTGCCGCGACGAGGCACATGCAATGGGTCTCGTCAAAGCCAAGAAAGACTCCGGCTTTAAAGATTACGTGCACGCCTGCATGCACCGACGATAGGGTCGCGCGCAGCTAGCGGGCTCCGTCTTCGGGAGCCAGGTTCGTGGTGCGGCGGCACTCGGGTCGTTCAAGCCCTAGCGGTCATAGTATCTCGGCGCGTACCCATATTCCGGATAGGCGCCATATCTGTGATGTCGGTAATAACCGTAGCCGTATGACTCGGGTGCCGGCCGATTGTAGGCGCCGGGGGCGTGGTAATTGTTCGGATAGCAGTGGCCGTTCGAAAAATTGAAGTCGTAGCCGGGCGGACATGCACCGTCCGGACGGCCCCGAAACTGGACTTGTTGGACTGAAGCGTCCTGGGCGCTTGCAGCCGAAATTGGTCCCAGAGTAGCCAGCGCCAGTAGTGCAGCACGAATAAGTAACACTGTCGTTCTCCCTCTTGCGTGATCCCTAACGAAGGGCACTCATGCGAGTTCCACCGACGAGTGGGTATACGCCGCCCACGTGCAACGGCCACTGAATGAGGCATTCACCAACCGTTCACGTGAGGGGAGGCCCAACGATCAGCGCAAGATCGCCCGCGAACGGGTTCCTGGACGGGCTCGATCCCGGCGGCGAGCTCGACGAGCTTGCGCGAACTGGGGTTTCCGGATTTGCGAAGGGACGTTCGCCGTGGTGCTTGGATCTGCCTGCAAGAGGCATCGCTTCGGTGAGCGCAGCGGATATATGACGCTATTGCGCCGGAGGTCGCGCGCCGCTGCCGAGCTGGCGAAGCGAATCCGCGTGCCTGCTATGTAAGCGATGAAGCACCGCACGAAGATCAGCGCTGCCTCGGGACGTGCTCTGCGACAAGTTGACCACATTTAATAGCGCCATTTAAATTGACTAATTAATCGATCTGGCTATTATTTGTGCTTCAATTGGATAATTCAAAATGACGAAATTTGCTCAGATTGCGGCGCTGTTTGCACTGGCCGGTGCTCTGGCGCTCGGTATCCCGAATGTGGCCAACGCCCAAAATAGCCAAGGTCAAAACAATAATGACCAAGGTGGTGCTCGCGGTGCGCCAGGTCCGATTGCGGGCGCAGGATTGCCCATCCTAGCGGTGGGCTATGGGGTCTACTGGCTGGTTAGGCGCCGCCGCAAGGCACCATAGGTCGCTGCAATCGCTCGACCACCTGGTTTGTTCGGAAGACCGCCGCGAGGCGGTCTTCTTTATTTGGATCAACCATCAAGAATTAAGCGCCGGTCACCGTGCCTGAACGGCAGTCAGAGGCGCCCATGGTGCGCATCTCGCCGAAGGTGGCTGAGGCGGTGAACCTGAGGCCCGCCGGTTCACGTTGGCGGGCCTCGTCAGGCGGGTGTCAGCCCACCATGCGATCTACTGTCGTCGTCGATTCCCCCGCGGGGTTGGCGGCCGCGAGGCCCGGTTCGGATTTGCCTCCAATGCCGGGCCTCGCATCGGTCATCAACAGGCCTTGACGAGCATCGGGCCGCCGGAGTCCGCCGCTATGGGGCGGCATCAGCACATCATCGACGAATTCGGGCGCATGGAGAGCATCTGCCGGCATCTGGCCGACGGCAGCACCATGCTGGAGGAACGGACAGCGCTGCTCATCATGGCGAACAACTACGGCGCCGCGATCCTGGAAGCGAGGGCCGGCAATGCATTTGCAGGCACGGTGCAGACACGAGGTTTTTTTGGAAGGTTGGCGCTTCGTCTTAAGTCTTTGATTGAGCAGCCTGAGACATAGGTGACGGTACGTACCGGACACATGGGTTACACTTTCCGCTTTTGTTCTGCGGGAGGTGTGGATGCCGTGGAAAGCGAGTTC